>JBGTMR010000401.1:0-14723 GCA_041743485.1 Pyrinomonadaceae bacterium | reverse complement strand
TTGCCGACGGTTTTGGCGAACGGGAGCGCGTCTTTGACGACGACGGAATAGCCGCCGATGAATGCTTCACGCCCGACCTGACAGAACTGGTGAACGCCGGAATACGCCCCGATAGTGGCGTGTTCCGCGACGGTGACGTGTCCGGCGAGCGTCGCGGCGTTTGCCATGATGACGTTGTTTCCGACGTGGCAATCGTGCGCGACGTGGGCTTGCGCCATCAATAAACAATCGTCGCCAACGGTGGTCAGCATTCCGCCGTGCGCCGTGCCGCGATGAACGGTGACGAACTCGCGTATCGTCGTGCGTTTTCCGATGCGCGTCTCTGAAGGTTCTTCGTCGTACTTCAAATCTTGCGGGGCGAGTCCGATGGAAACGAACGGAAAGACGCGCGTGCCTTCACCGACAGTGGTGCGCCCGTCAATGTGGACATGTGATTCGAGGCGTACATCGTCTTCTAAAATCACATGTTGACCAACGATGCAGTACGCCCCGATATGAACGCCGCCCCCGATGCGCGCGTCAGATTCGACAATCGCGGTCGGGTGAATGAAAGGCACATCAATCCGTGATGAATCAATTTGAGAAGATGATTCGGCGGCGTGGTGAGGCATGGACGATGACGGATGGGTGACGGTTGACGGCTGATTGATGACGGGCTTCATCGGGCAACGTCGCTCCGGTCGGTGATGATGCACATCAATTCGGCTTCCGCCACGATGCGGTCTTCGACGCGCGCGATGCCGCTCATGCGTTGGACGCGCGAACCTGTGCGAAGTGCCGTGACTTCGAGCATCAATGTGTCGCCGGGCGTGACGGGCGAGCGGAACGTGGCTTCTTTGATTTTGGTAAAGAGAACGAGTTTGTCTTTATGGTTTTCAAATTCGCGCAACGCCAGCACCGCTCCGACTTGCGCGAGGGCTTCGATGATAAGCACGCCGGGCATCACGGGCGCGCCGGGGAAATGACCCTGAAAGAAATGGTCGCCCATCGTGACTTGTTTCAACCCGACACAACGTGTGCGCGGTTCAAGTTCAATGATGCGGTCAACGAGCAGGAACGGGTAACGGTGCGGCAATAGCTCCTGAATCTGAACGGCATCGAAAATCGTCGGCATAAGATGTTGGTGAAAACGAAAGAAGAAAATGAGTGCAAAATCAAAAAAGTCGCGCGCCGTTTCGGATAAACGGTCGGCGCGCGACTCTTAAAAATAGCGACTTGTAAAACTTGGCGCGCTGTTTAGTGAAACAGTTTGAGCCTGATTTTAGCGGCGCGCGGGTGTCGTAACGGCGGCGGCGGTCGCCGGATTCTTCGCGTTATAGTCGGCGATGAAAGCGTCCGTGATGTCAATTTTGTTGTCAATCAAAATCAAAACTCCAGCCAACTGGCTGCCGTTCATTATCGCGGTGTAGCCGCGCTGTTTGGCGAACTCGACAAGAGCGTTGTTGATGTTGGTTTGAAGCGGGTTCATCAACTCGCCTTGCCGTTTGGCGAGAGCGCGTTGCCCGTCTTCCGATTTGCGTTTGATTTCAAGTTCGATACCTTCGGCTTGTTCTTGAAGGCGAACAAGTGAAGGTGGGTCTGCAACATTTTTCTGGTCTTGCACTTGCTTCACAATCGCGTCGTACTTTTGGCGCAACGTCCCTAGTTCAGCACCGCGTGGTTCAAACTCACGATTAAGGGTGGTGGTCGCACTGATGAGGCGATTAATACCGCCTTTCGGGTCAAGAAACTGCTCGGTGTAAATCACCGCGAACTTCATTTCTCCCGAAGCGGCGGTTTGCGGTGCGGTGGCGGCGGGACGCGCGGCGGGTGCTTGCGCGAGAGCGGCGGTGGACAGAAACGCCACGGCAGCGGCGGCGATGAATAGATTGCGAATTTTGTTTATCACGATGTCGAATTACTCCTTAAAAACTTTTGATACTTTCCTGAAATTTACCTTAGCGTTCGTCGCGTCAAAATTCGGCTGAACCATTTTTGACTTTTCCGGCTACGGCGGTTCGGGCGATTTGATTGAAACTCTTGGCGATTGGATGCCTTGCTTTGACCGAATGTTAGAACGTGCGTCCGATGCTAAAGCGGAACGCTCTTTTTCTCTCTCTCAATTCAACGCGGGCGTTCGGATTGTATGCGAAAATCAAGCGAAACGGCACATTGACGACCGGTACTTGGACGCGAACTTCGCCGCCGACGCTGGCTCGATAGTCGCTGATTTTTCCAAACAACGGGTCGGAAACGCGAACCAGTGTGTTCGCCTGTGCCTCACCGCGCAAGAAAATTTCCTCAAAACCTTGCGGCAAGCCCGTAACGGGATCGCGGGGCAAAATCGCCTGCGCGGTGTTGAGTTCGCCTTGCGTCACGAATTGCCCGTTACGCACGACCAGCGAACCGCTGCCCGGTGAAATCGCAAGGTTGCTGCGTGTGAGTAACGCGAGCGTGTTCAGGTTGACGCCGAGTTGGAACGGGATCGGCACAAGGACGTTTGATGCCGCTCCGGGAACAACGGTTCGTTGCACGATAACGCCGTTCGGATTAAGTGTCGGCAAGAAAACATCGTCGGCGAAAAAGTTACTGTTGATTAACTGGTCGGGTCCATTGCGGAGGTTGAACGCCGAACCGATGTCGGCAAAGGCGGCGAGGCTCAAAGGTCCGACAATCGGCACGCGGTATTCAAAGTTGCCGAGAAGCTGCGTGTCGCCGCCGAAAAAAGTGGGACTGCTGCTAATGGTAACGGGATTAGTTCCCGATGTTCCGGTGAATAGACCGATTGCCCGCGCGTCGGCGAGAAGCGACGGATTGGCGATGTTCTGCGCCGTGCCGGTCGCGTTCGACGCGAGCGTGAGGTTGCGCGAAGTTACCCCTGTATTCGTGACGGCAAGGGGCGAGATACTGCGAACGTTATAGCCGCGAATCGTAAATTCATCGCCGAGAAAGAAGCGTTCGTTAATCGGTACGCCGTTCACAAATGCGAGCGAGTTTGCGTTACGCACGGCTTCCGTCGTGCTGAAACTCGAAACGTGTCCGGCGAGAATGCGGAACGCGAAGACTTCAGGATTGCGCGAAGTCTTGCGGCGAATCGGCGTGAATTGCGAGTAAGAAACAAACGGCTGATATGTGCGAACGTCGCCGCCCAAGCCCGCAAAGGCGAGCGACACTGAAACCTCTTTACCGCGAATCGCGTCAACGCCGTTGCGCTCCGAAGTGTTATAGCTAAACGTCGGCGTGATGCGCGATGTGATGATGCTCGGTTGCGAGAAAATCACGGGGATGAATGTGTTCGCGTTGCCCTGCGAATTGACTTCCGGGTCTTCGATGCTGGTGGTCGAAAGCGAATAGGAAAGCCCGACGCGCGAGAACAGATTGAAGCGCGTGCGGCGGCGAAATTCGGACAGCGGCGCGCTCAAGAAAATCGAACCGCCCGTGCTGGTTTGCGTGAACAAATTCGAGTCGTCGAGCGTCTGAAAATCCAGATTGTTGAACGCGCTGTTGATGGCGGTCGTGTTGTTTGAAAGAAACGTGCCTTGCCCCAAGAATTTGCTTGACGAAGTGAACAGAGTGAAACCGGCGGCAATCTCGCGGTTGCGAATTGATGGCTCGGTGAACGTGAAATACAGGGAGCGTTGGCGATTACCGAACGCGAAGTTAAACGACAACGATTCGCCGCGCCCAAGCAGATTGTTCGTCGAATACTCAAGTCCGAAGAACGAACCGCCGATGCCTGAGATGCCGCCGTTGAATGAAATTTGCTGGCGTCCGCGCTCCGTTACGCGCAAGGTTAAATCAACTTCGCCGGTCTCTTCGTTCGTGCGAATATCCTTGTCCTTGTCTTTATCAACCGGGTCGAAATAGCCGAGTTGGTTGACGCGGACAATCGAATTTTCAAAGTTGAATTCGTTATAAACGTCGCCTTCGTTGATTAAGACTTGACGACGAAGCACGTTATCGCGCGTGAAGGTGTTGCCCTGAAATTCGAGGCGGCGCAGGGTGAACTGTTTGCCTTCGGTAATCGAAATCGTGAAATCCGCGATGCCCTCGTTCGGGTTCGTCGGATTGTCTTTGAAGTTCTGGTCAACGTCGTATTCGTACTGAATAAAACCCTGCGAACCATAGAGGCGTTTCAAATCTTCAAACAAAGCTTTGCCGAGTCGCTGCCCGTCGGCGATTTCGCCGGGTTGAACGCCAAGCACGGCGCGTATGTACTGCTCCGAGAAAATAGAATTGCCTTCGATTTTGACTTCGCCGAAACGATAAATCTTGCCTTCCGTAATCGGAATTGTGACGCGCAAGGCATCGTCGGTTGAAGACAACAGCGGAAGCGGCAAGATGGGCAGTCCGGTGCGCTTTCTGCCTACGTCTTCAACGCGCGGTTCGCCCGTGCGCGCGTTGAGATAACCTTTCGAGCGCATGTAGTTCGAGACGTTATAGAGGTCGGCTTCGAGTTTGCGGCGGTCAAGCACGTCCTCGCCTTTGAAGCGCGAGATGAGTCCCGCTTCCTTGACATACTTGAGTTGTGAACGAAGCGCGCCGTCCGAAAAAATCTGATTGCCTTCAAAATCAATCTCGACGATTCGCACGCGCTCACCCTGATTTATCTTGTAGGTGAGGGCGGTCGAAGTCTGTGAAACTTCGTCGGTTTCAATCTCAACCGTCGCGTTCGGATAACCCTTCGCGGCGAGAAGTTCGCGTATCAGGCGGCGCGAATTATTTACCTTGACGGGATCAAGAGCCGATTCTTTCGAGACGCCGATGCGGTTTTCGCGGAAGGCTTTGAGAACGTCGGCTTCGGTAATCGCCTTCAAACCGTCGAACACGAGGTCGCGGATAATCGGCAATTCGCGGACTTCAAAAATCACGTTGATGCCGCCGCGCGCACCGTCTTCGGTTAAAACGCGGGTCGCGGTTTTATCGAAAAAGGTCAAGGAGTTGAGAGCCTGTAAATCGCGTTCGGCGGTGGTTTGATTGAACGGTTCACCGACGCGCGTTTGAATATAGAAAAGCAAATCCTCATCGCGCAGACGGCGATTGCCGGTGATTTCAACCGCTTCGACAAGGCGTTGGGTTTGCTGCGGCGCAACGGGTTCTTGCGCGTACACGGAGGAAGTTGCGGGCGGCGCAAGCGTGGTCAAGACAAGAGCGACGACGAGCGCGGACAGCAAAGGCGAACGAAAAAAACGCATATAATAAAGTCCAGTTAAGAGCGGTACTGCTTTTGAATGATAAAAAGGGAAAGAGAAATCAAACTTCGATAATGCGCGCGGTGCAAGGGAAATGCGCGCAATCAACCCGTACAAATAATATAAGTGACTAAAGGATTTTGATTCGATACTCAAGAAGCACGGTTGCCTTGCGTGATAAATGTCATGTTACAAGGTTGAATGTAAAGCAGAGTACACACACAATCCCCGCGCGGGTCAACCGTCAAAGCGGCGCATTATACAGTCAAAAGGGAAAGTGGAAAAGCAGTGGTCAGTGGTCAGTGGTCGGTGGTCAGTAAAAAACGATGACCGCGCTCATTGACGTTCAACCCTGCGCTTGACATCTCAATCGTAAATTTCATGCTTCACTGACCACTGACCACTGACCACTGACCACTGCCTACTAATGAGTCAACACGGCGTCGCCCGCGTCTTCGAGTGTGCCTTCGGTGACGGGACGCGAGCGTAGTTCGTCGTCTTGGAGAAAGATTTCGATTGATTGCGCTCCGACGAATTCGCCTTGAATAATGGCTTCGGAGAGCGGGTCTTCGACGTAGCGTTGAAGGGCGCGGCGCAATGGTCGCGCGCCGTAAGAGCGGTCGGCGCAAGTTTTTCGCACGAGCCACAACTTCGCTTCATCGGTTAAGCGGATTTCCATATCGCGTCGGCGCAAAACTTTATTCAGAATCTCGACTTGCAGCCCGACGATTTCCAGTAGTTCGTCTTCGCCGAGTTCATCGAAGATAATGATTTCATCAAGCCGGTTGATAAATTCCGGGTTGAATGTTTGACGCACGGCACTCATCACCATTTCTTCCAACTTGTCGCGCGATTTATCACTCGTCGCTTGAAAGCCGAGCGTGCCGCGTTTTTGAATGAAGCGCGCACCGATGTTGGAAGTCATGATAATAATCGTGTTTTTGAAATCAACCGTGTTGCCCAATGCATCGGTCAGGTGTCCGTCTTCAAAAACCTGAAGCAGGACGTTGAAAATATCGGGATGCGCTTTTTCGATTTCGTCAAACAGGACGACGCTGTACGGCGTGCGTTTGATGCGTTCGGTTAACTGCCCGCCTTCTTCGTGTCCGATGTATCCGGGCGGCGAGCCGATGAGTTTCGAGACAGCGTGCTTTTCCATTAGTTCCGACATGTCGAAACGAATAAGAGCGCGTTCACTGCCGAAAAGAAACTCGGCGAGCGTGCGCGCGACTTCGGTTTTACCGACTCCGGTGGGACCTAAAAACAAGAACGAACCGACGGGACGCGCGGGGTTTTTGAGTCCCGCGCGTGAGCGACGAATGGCACGCGCCAAAGCGGAAATCGCCGGACGTTGGGCGATGATGCGGCGGTGGAGTTCCGGTTCGATGCGAAGCAGTTTTTCCGTTTCTTCTTCTTTCAAAGACATCACGGGAATGCCCGTCCAACGCGCGATGACTTCCTCAATGTCGTCCTTATTCACTTCGATTAGCGGAAACGACGTTTCATCTTCATCCGGTTCGGGCGGCATGTATTTGTCGTCAATCGGGCGGCGCACGGTCTTGGCGATTTCTTCACGATACGCAATCGCAAAATCGTCCACTGCGTTCGCACGCAGTTTGACGCGCGAACCCGCTTCGTCAATCACATCAATCGCTTTGTCGGGCAGGAAACGGTCTGGAATATAACGACTAGATTGATACACGGCGGCTTCCAAAGCTTCATCCGTATAGCGCACGCGATGAAAAGTTTCGTAGCGTTCGCGCACGCCTTCCAAAACCAAAATCGCTTCTTCTTCGGTCGGCGGCGGAACTTTCACCGACTGAAAACGACGCTCTAAAGAACGGTCTTTTTCGATTGATTTGCGAAACTCCGCCGGAGTCGTCGCCCCGATACATTGAAGTTCGCCGCGTGAAAGCGCGGGCTTCAAAATGTTCGCGGCATCCAACGAACCTTCCGCGCTGCCCGCCCCGACGAGTGTATGAAGTTCGTCAATGAAAATTATGTAGTGCGGGTTTTCGACGAGTTCGCGCATAATCTGTTTCAAGCGTTCCTCGAACTGCCCGCGATACTTCGTTCCCGCGACGATTAAAGATAAATCGAGCGACAAAATCCTTTTGCCTTCGAGATAAGACGGAACTTCGCGGCGCACGATGCGTTGCGCCAAGCCTTCGACAATCGCGGTTTTCCCGACGCCCGGCTCACCTATCAGCACCGGATTATTCTTCGTCCGACGACACAAGATTTGCACGACACGTTCGATTTCGTTTTCGCGCCCGACGAGCGGGTCGAGACGGTCGGCGGCGGCGTCTTCCGTCAAGTCACGCGAAAATTCGGCAAGGTGCGGCGTGTCTTTCTTGTCGCGTCCACGCGAATCACCGCCCGTCGCGCGTGCGATTTCATCGCGCACGGAGTTAAGGCGGAGTCCGCGTTCAAGCAGGATTTCAGCCGCCGCCGAACGGTCTTCGCGCAAGAGTCCGAGCAGAAGATGCTCCGTCCCGATGTGGCGATGTTGAAGACGGTCGCTCTCTTCGTGGGCGAAACGAAGCACGCGCTTGGTATCGGGAGCGAGTGGAAGTTCGACGGTCGCGGAAATTTTGTCGCGCAAAGGCGAGCGGTTTTCGACTTCCTTGCGGATAGAGTCAACGGTGGCATGAGCGCGTGCGAGAAAGCGCGCGGTCAAGGTTTTATCTTCGCGGAGCAAACCCAAAAGCAGGTGTTCGGGTTCGATTGCGGGTGCGCCGAATTGCGAGGCTTCGTAACGCGCAAAGAAAATTACGCGACGCGCTTTCTCCGTGTAGCGTTCAAACATATAAAAACGTGATAGTCCCGAAAGTATGGTTCAGATTCTAATCGTCATGCCGCGCTTATGTTGCGCCCGTCCATGTCAAAAGTCCGTTCGTCAATCGCGCGGCATTTATGAAGCGGCATTATACCGAAGTTTAGAGGTTAGTTGTTAGAGGTTTGGGTTGAATAGGTAAGAAGAACTCGGTAGTCAACAGTGAGTGGACGTAATGAATAGGACTTTCTCACTTTTCGTTTTTCTTCGGGTTTTTTCTTCTCTTGATTTGAGATTTCAAATTTAAGATTTCAAATTTGAGAAAGCCCTAATGAAATCAAGGCTGTGCATAAATTATGTGCATAAATTAAAAGCCGTGTTTCACATTGCGTGAGCGATGATTTATGCACAACCTTCAATTAAATAAAAAAGGCATACCCAAACAAGGTATGCCTTTTTTTCGAGTAAAGCCGGATTCGTCGTAAATCAATTGTTGGCGACGAAATCAAATTCGCCGATGTCTCCGACGGCGGAAACCACGCGCGGAGAGAACTGATAGCGTTCGTGCGAAACATTAAAGATGTATGTTTGTCCCGCCTCGACATCATCAAAGCGATAGTAACCGGACGAATTTGTTTTCACAGTTCGGGCGACACCGTTTTGGTCGGTCAAAATTACCAGAGCATTTGAAACGCCCGCGCCGAGAGATGAAACGACGCGACCGGAAACCGAAACCGAAGCGGCGGTCGGTCCGATGATTTGGAAATTGGCGTTGTTAATGTCGAAGAAGATATTGCCGACGGCTTCGACTCTGACGCGCGCCGTCATCGTCGGATTGTTCGGGACGGTGATGGTTTCCGTGCCGTCGTTCGGCGTGTTGGCGGCAAGCACGATGGGGAAAGTTTGCCCACCATCAGTTGAAAGCAGAATGTTGACGTTCGCCGCGTTGACCGTCGTGCCCGCGCCGGTGTTGGCGACATCCCAAGTGACGGTTTCCTGTGCTCCGGCTGAACGCATTCCACCGCTATTGTGCGATGTTAATTGAAACGGTCCCGTGTTGGCGGCGACGGTGACGGTTGTTCCGGCATCCTGCACGCCGCCGCGCCGGTCACGAGTCGAAACGCGAAAGTTCATTGTGCGGTTGACTGTCGGCAGACGTTCGCCGATGACGCAAGGTATGGCGGTCGGCGGATCGTCGTCCGGTCTCGCCGGAGCGCACACCGCGCCGGGAAATCCGGTCGGATGCGCGGTGCCCGCTGGATACTCAAGTACCGGCTGGTTGCCGCGCACGCCGTTGACATCCGCCGTCGCGTCGTTGTTTGCCGGATTCAAGATAAACGTCAGACTCGGATAGGTTCTCGAATTGCTCGAAACGGGCGAATAAACGCGAAACAGCGGACGCAGAACGCCGTCGTTATCAACGTCGAAAGTGCCTCGCGGAGTTCCCAATGTGCCGCTCGCCGACGGCGCGAGGTCGTATTGCTCCCACGAGTAAAGCAGATTGGGGACATCGCCCGTATCGGCATCGCCGCCCGTCGCAGTCAATGTGAACGGCGTTAAGCGCGGAATCGTGAACGCACCTCCGGCGTTCACGGTCGGGACGGCGTTGGTTCCCGAAACGGTTCCGCATTGTGTCGTCACCACGGATCCGTTCGGGTTGGTGATGTTGGCGTTGATGGCAGTCAGGCTATTGATGTGAAACGACGGAAATCCGGTATCAACGAATTGCTGTAAATTACGATTGGCGCAAATGCCGACGTAAGACATAATCGTCGCGCCGCTGGCGACTTCAAATGCATTGGCGGCAGAGCGCGTCGTGCAGGTTCCACTTGGGTCAACATTGTTGTAGGTATGAGGCGCGCCGAATTGATGACCGATTTCGTGCGCGACGTAATCGACTACAAACGGGTCGCCGGTGTTGGTGCCGCGCGCCGAGTAACCTTCGCCTTTCTGATTGCTGGTACAAATCGCACCCAACGCCGCGACGCCGCCGCCGCCAGTTCCGTAAAGATGCCCGATGTCGAAAGCGTCCTGACCGACTCTGGCGACAAGAGTTGAGTGATTGACAGCCGTTTGGTCGTTGGGCGGTGTGGAACTGTCGGTGTTGTCATATGGGTCGGTCGTCGGGTCGTCGAAGATGATGTTGTTCGAGCTATCAGTTCGCGGATTGACCAACTGAAACGAGGAACCCAGTTCACGAGTGAAAATTCCGATTAAACGGTTGACGCTCGTCACGACGACGGCGAACGCGCCGTCCCGAATCTGTTGCGGAGTCAATCCCGGATTGTTGGTGAATCCGGCCGCGTTGCGTGCGAATTCGCCGGTTGTCGCGACGGCGAGTCTGTAAGTGCGAAGCTGCTCGCCGAAAGCGAACTCTGGCTTGATTGGGGAAAAATCCGCTTCAAGATTCGAGTTGATGATACTCGACATTTGGTCGTCCACTTTGCAGGAAAAGTCGTCGCTCGGTTTGCCGTATTCGTGTTTGTAGAAAACCAGATAATTCTCCGTATCGCCTTTTTGATACGGGTCAACCATCACGATTCCATTGCCGCCTTCGATGTAGCCGTGAAAGCCGAGCGCGTTCCAATCGAAACGCCCGATTGCTTGCGGGTTGTCGATGCCGTAGCCGACAAAGGTTTTCCATGTCGGAAACTGCGCCGCGAGTTCCGGGGATAAAACCGGCGTTTCTTCCATTCTGAAACGCTGAAGCGTGCCGTCCGGCATAGGGATTTCCATCACGGTGTTTTTACTGCGCGCCGCATCCGTGTTTTCGAGCGGCAATCCTTCGAGCGCGATTTTCAAAGATGTTCGGTTAAGCTGAAAAACAAGGTATTTTTCGGGAAGAACCGATTGTTGCCCGGAACTTTTCGCGCGTTGTTCGAGCGATTGCAGACTGCTTCCCTTGACTTGCTGCCAGAGTTTAGCTTGTCCGGCTCTTGCTCGTGAGCGAACGGTGCTTCTGCCTTTTTGGGCGTAGATGGGCGAAGTTACTGCGATAAAAATTATCGCCAACAACGCTGTGAAGGCAAAAAATTTGGTTAAACTATTGATTGGATTCATTGATGTATTGCTCCTGTACTTAATCAAGTATGAGATGGTTTTTGAACGAATTGACCGCTACCGAAGCAGTCTGTCACCATGTGATTTTCTAAACCCTTTTAAGCGAAATCGGATAGGCAGGCGTATGTTTCATTGATTTCAGTTTCGACAAAATCGGAATTTCCCCGTCTCGGTTAAACGGTAAAGTGTCCGGCTGCTGATGCCGAAAAAACCGGGCGGAGACTTGCGCCGAAACCATCTGTTCGACACCCTGTCCGCGGTAAGTCTGTTCATCTGCCAATCTGATCTGAACGACGAACCTGCGTTCCGTTGTGACACAGATGTTGATTCTGCGTGTGATTCTCATTTATCTTTGGGTTAAACTCGAAAGCATTCTGAACTTTCGTTTGTTTTGCTCAGGCGGCGAACTATACGGAACTCTTCTCAAAATAGTCCTGATAAAAAGTCGGAAAATTTTTCGGATAAAACTTCGGATAACGTGGAAAACAATTCTTCAAACAGCTTTTATGAATTTGCGTCCTTTCGGCTCGACGTGAAAAAGCGTCGGTTGATGCGCGGCGATGAAATCGTTTCGCTCACGCCGAAGGAGTTTGAGGTTTTGCTTTTATTGATTGAGAACGCCGGACGGATTGTTGAAAAAGATGAATTGCTCGAAGCAATCTGGAAAGATACTTACGTCGAAGAGGCAACGCTGACGCGCAATATCTCTTGGCTCAGAAAAAAACTTGCCGCGCACGCGGGGAGCGACGCGAAAATTATTGAGACTCTGCCGAAACGCGGCTACCGCTTTCTGCCCGAAACCGTCCGAAGCGACGAAGGCTCGCTGGTTATCGAAGAAACGATTGTCCGGCACATTCAGATTGAAGAAACTATTGATTTTGAGTTGTCACCGTTCGGCAACGGAAACGGCGACGGAAGCAAAACGACTTACCCGAACAATCTTCAAACACAAACCGCCGCAACTTCTTTTGACAATCTCAAGCTTCTGCCCGCCGCGCCCGCCAAACGGTGGTCTTCGATGCTTTGGATTTTCCCTGTCGTACTGATTTCCGCGATTATCGCCTTCACCGCATACCGGGCATTTTCACCCCAAACCAAAGTGCTTCTCGCATCGAAAATCGCGCCGTTTTCCGGTTTGCCCGGACGCGAAAATTCCCCCGCCTTTTCGCCTGACGGCAAACAGATGGTTTTTTCATGGGACGGCGGCATCGAAAACGGAAATTTCGATATTTACATCAAACTCATCGGCACGGGCGAACCCGTTCGTTTGACGAGCGGCGCGACTGACGAAATCAATCCCGTTTTCTCGCCCGACGGCAAATCCATCGCGTTCGTCCGCATCCTTCCGACGCACAACGAAATAGTTTTAATTCCCGCACTCGGCGGCGCGGAACGCAAACTTTATGAACGCGCCAGCTACGCCAGCCTCTCGTTTTCGCCTGACGGCAAATCTCTCTCCGCCGCCGAACTCAATTTGTCGGACAATGAAGCAGGAATTTTTACAATCAATCTGCAAACGGGCGAGAAAACCAGACTCACCACACCCCCCGCGCCCGCCGTTGACCACACGCCGCGCTTTTCACCCGACGGAAAATCCCTTGCTTTTATTCGTTATTTCAACAGCTTCCGCCGCGAGATTTTCGTCATTCCGGCGACGGGCGGCGAACCGCGCCAAATAACTTTCGATGATGTACGAATTTACGGCTTGGCGTGGAATGCCGACAGCCAAAGCCTGTTTTTCACATCCTTTCGCCGCAGCAATCAGCTTAATTTGTGGCGCACTTCATTGAACGCTAAAGCCGAGCCAAACATGATTTCGACCGGAAGTAAAAACTTGCAGGATTTGGCGATTTCTCCGAGCGGGCGCACGATTGCTTTCGTCGAAGAAACCGCCGACGAGAATATCTGGAAGATTGAACCGCACCACGCCCCGCGCCCGTTAATCCGTTCAAGCCGCGCCGACCACAGCCAGCAATTCTCACCTGACGCCACACAAATTGTCTTCGCTTCCGACCGCACCGGAAAATACGAGATTTGGTTGGCAGATGCGGACGGCAAAAATCAGCGGCAACTGACCGATTCAGGAGCTTCCGCCGGAAGTCCGCGTTTCTCGCCCGACGGAAAATTTGTTCTCTATGACGCGCAAATCGCGGGCGGCAGTGACATTTACATTGTTCCCGTCAACGGCGGCGCGACCAGACGTTTGACCGCAGACGAAAAAAACAACAGCTTACCCGCGTGGAGCATAAACGGAAGTTGGATTTTCTTCGTTTCAAATTGTTCGGGCGACACGCAAATCTGGAAAATGCCCGCGAGCGGCGGCGAAGCGGTGCAAATCACCAGACAGGGCGCGTTTGAAATGTTCGCCGCCCCGGACGGCAAGAAGATTATTTACTCGAAAGGCGCAGGAAAAATTGGTTTGTGGAGCGTCGGAACGGATGGCACGGACGAAAAACCGATTCCCGAACTCCGTGAGGCGGGAGCGTGGCGTTCGTGGACTGTCACGCCGGACGGAATTTATTACACGGCATTCGCCCCTCAACTTCCGCTTCAAATCAAGTTCTACGATTTTACGATTGGACAAACACGGCAAATCGCCGTTGTTGATAAATCCCCACTCCCCTATTACCCAAATCTGACAGTCTCAGCCGACGGTGAAAAGATACTCTACGCCCGACAAGACCAGAACAATACCGGCATTATGCTTGCCGAATTAGCCGAATAATCTCAAAGCGGATTTTGTCGGTTCTGGTTGAATCGGTGTTCAAACACAAACCTCCAGCTTCCCATCGTGAAGCCGCAACGTTCGGTCACAGAGGCGTGCGAGCGTCGGGTTGTGCGTGGCGATAATGGCAATCGCGTTGTGGGCGCGTGTCAGTTCGATGAGCAGTGTGGCGACTCCGGCGGCGTGATGTTCGTCGAGATTGCCCGTCGGTTCGTCCGCGATGATAAGGCGCGGACGCATCACGAGGGCGCGCACGACGGCGATACGCCCGCGTTCGCCGCCGGAGAGTTCCGAAGGAAGATGACGGGCGCGCGCGGTGAGATTGACGGATTCGAGCATCGCATCGGCACGCGCGAAGGCTTCGCCGCGATTCATGCGGTTTATCAAACACGGCAGGGCGACGTTCTCACGCGCGGTCAAGTCGGGCAGCAAGTGATGAAACTGAAATACGAATCCGATGCGCGCGCGCGTAAAGGCAGCGAGGTGCGCGGCGTTCGCGTTCGTGACATCGAAATCATCAATCGTCACCCTGCCCGCGTCCGCCGTTTCCATGCCGCCGATGATGTTGAGTAAGGTTGATTTGCCCGTTCCCGAAGCACCCGTCACCGCGATGGCTTCGCACGCTTCCGCGCAAAGCGACACGCCGCGCAAAACCTCGATGCGCGTGTGCGCCGCGTCCGTGAACGCTTTATATAAGTTGTCTATGACGAGTAGGGACATATAGCGAAGATAAGCGATAATTTTATGTATCGTGATACGCGACGTAAGCGCGTCACGATTCATTAGACCTCTTGCAAAAGTCGTCCCGTCAGGGACATTTGATTTTAGCCCAGCGATTTATCGCTGGGAGCAGGATGAACAACATACCGTGTCCCGTAGGGACACTTGAAAATCCGGTCAGTCGTCCCTACGGGACTGGGTAATTTCCGACATCGCTCCCAGCGATGAATCGCTGGGCTATTGTCAGTTAGTCCCTACGGGACTTTTGCAA
>JBGTMR010000400.1:0-41911 GCA_041743485.1 Pyrinomonadaceae bacterium | reverse complement strand
CTGCCCAATCAAAAAAGTTAATGCGATTCACCCTGTAACATTCTTACCGCGTGACTTAGCACGGGGGCGACAACCGCAAAACATTCGCGCACTCCATTGGTTGAACCCGGAAGGTTGATAATCAGGACATCATTGGCAATGCCGCATACGGCGCGTGACAGAACGGCGGTCGGAGTTTTATCAACGGTGCGAAGGCGCATCAGTTCCGCAAGTCCGGGAGCCTCTTTCTGAATCACACTGCGCGTCGCTTCGGGCGTGTTGTCGCGGGGTGAGAAACCCGTGCCGCCCGTCGTCAAGATAACGTCAACATCGTGGCGTGCGGCGAGAGTTTTCAAACGATTGATGAGCGGTTCTAAATCGTCCGATACGACATCGCGCACGACGACTTCGCCGCCCGCCGCTTCGACGAGTTCAGCCAGCACCGCACCCGATTTATCAATTTGTTCACCGCGCGCGCAACGGTCGCTGACGGTTAAGACTGCGTGGCGTAAAGGTTGTTTAGTGTTGTGTTCGTTCGTCATATTTTATAGCGTGCGTTCGATATAAGAAGCAGTGAGAGAGTTTAGCCACCACCAACATAAAGCGAAACAAAGCGGTTCTTTCGTGTGCTTACTTCGTGTTGGTTCGTGCCGTTTCACGGCTCGTGCGCTCAAGGCTTGGGCAATGACGGTGACAATCAAAGAGAAGCGGTAGTCGTTAGGTGAATTTAACGACTACCGCTTCTTTAACTAATCGGGGCGGAGGGATTCGAACTCTCGACCTCTCGGCCCCGAACCGAGCGCTCTACCAGGCTGAGCCACGCCCCGAAAACGAAACCGATATTAGAGACATCTCGCCGCTTAGTCAAACACCCGATGCATTCGCGCGTTTATTCTCCCGGCGTGCTTTCAAGTATTCGATGATTGGCGGCAACAGTGACAATGCGACGACGACGACGACGACTTTTTCGATGTGGTCTTCGAGTTTGATATTAAAGGTTGATTCGACGAAGCTGCCTAAGAAATATCCGGCAAGCAGCATACTGAAAACCCAAAGGAAGCCGCCGACGATGTTATACATACCGAACTGCTTGTAAGGCATGTTCGCCGCTCCCGCGACAATCGGTGCGAAGGTGCGAACGATAGGAACAAAACGCGCGATGATAATGGTTTTGCCGCCGTACTTCTCGTAAAACTCTTGGGCTTTAAGCAGATGCGACGGGCGAAAGATAAGCGACTTTTGACGGTTAAAAATTCGAGGACCCAGCGTGCGACCGGAGTAGTATCCGACCGCATCGCCCACCACGCCCGCGACGAACAAGGTCGAAAGCAGAATCAGGATGTTGAGTTTTCCGGCGGCGGCAAACAATCCGGCAACGACGAGCAGCGAGTCGCCCGGCAAGAAAAACCCGACCGCCAAACCCGTTTCGGCAAAGATGATGGCAATAAGGGCGAGATAAGTAATGGCGATTCCCTTGCCTAAAAAGAAGTCGAGAATAACTTTCGGGTTGAGAAACTCTTTGACTTGATGAAGAAATTCGATGATTGATTCCATTTAAGCAAAGGCGAAAATCGAAGGGTGAAGGGCGAAAGTTAAATACAAGAAAAATTATTCCAACTTTGCTTTCGGCATTTAACTTCAACTTTCGATTTTCGCCTTTCTCCTTTCTACTGTGCTTCCCAGCCGTGACGACCGATGAGCGGGACGAACGCGCACGCTCCATAGTCTTCTTGGTCATAGCCGCGTTCGGTTTTAGTAATACGAATTAAACGTTGTGCGTCGCGTCGTTCGCCAATCGGCATCACTAAACGTCCGCCGACTTTTAGTTGCGTGATAAGGGATTCGGTAATCGCGGGCGCGCCCGCCGCGACGAGTGCGCCGTCGTAAGGCGCGTGCGCGTTCCAGCCGAGTGTGCCGTCGAAGCATGTCACAACGGCGTTAAAAATGTTCAGACGGCGAAGGCGTGCTTGAGCCAGACGCGCGAGTTCGGGAAGACGTTCGATGGCGAAAACCTGTCCGGCGACGCGCGCGAGGATCGCGGTTTGATACCCCGAACCCGCGCCGATTTCCAACACACGCGCGTCTCTTTCGAGTTCCAATAATTCCGTCATGCGCGCGACGATAAAGGGTTGCGAAATCGTCTGTCCAGCCTCAATCGGCAAGGCGTGGTCGTCATAAGCTTTGCCTGTTAAAACTTCCGGCACAAAGATATGACGCGGAATTTCCCGCATCGCAGTAAGCACGCGCTCGTCCGCGATGCGGTCTTTCGTTCTGAGTCGCTCAACCATGCGTTCGCGCGGGAGGCGAAACTTGGCGTCATCAGAAAGTGTGGAAAAGGTGGAACTCAAAACAGCGAAATTAAAACCGCAAAGAGTGCGGCGGTGGGAGAATCAGATTTGAAATCTCAAATCTGAAATTTCAAATACAGAAACAAGACCAAAGAGAAGAACGAAAAATGAGAAAGTCCTAATTTAAGAAATCTGTTCGACGAGTTCCTCATCAACCGCTTCGCCGAAACCGAAAGCCGAATCATTCCATGAATGAAGTTCGGCGAGTACGTCATGGTTCGTCTTATCGCTTCGCATCGGCGTGATTGAAACAAAGCCTTGACCGACGGCATGATAATCCGTGCCTTCGAGGATGCTGCCTTCGATAATCTGTTCGCCAATCCAGTAATAAGCTTTGCCGCGCGGGTCGGTGTGTTCACTGATGACGGGACGCGCGTTCTTGACTCCCTGCCTTGTGACGCGCACGCCGCGCACTCTGCCCGGAGGAACATTGACGTTAAGTAAAGTCCCGTCCGGCAAGCCGTGTTCGAGCGCACGCCCGACGATTGAAACGGCGAATCGCGCCGCTTCCGTAAAGTCGAAATCCTTGCGCGCCACGAGACTGAACGCGACACCGGGAACGCCCAAAATCGTCGCTTCGAGCGCACCCGCGACCGTGCCGGAATAACTCGCATCGTCGCCCAGATTCGCGCCGTAGTTAATCCCTGAAACGCACACATCAAAAGGCGGCGCGTCCCTAAAAATCTGGTTGACGGCAAGCGTCACGCAATCCGTCGGCGTGCCGTCCACCGTGTAATGTCGTTCATCAATCCGGCGTATACGAAGCGGACGCGAAAGCGTCAAACTGTGCGACGCCCCGCTCATCTCCGATGCCGGAGCGACCGTATAAACGTCACCGATTTCTTGTAAGGTGTGTTCGAGTGCGGCGAGACCTTCGGAGTGTATGCCGTCGTCGTTGGTTAAAAGTATGCGAGTCATGGAAGCAAAGTAGAAAGTAGAAAGTAGAAAGTTTCGGAAGCAATTTTTTAGTTGAATTTACAGAGTCAAGCAATAAGTGCATCAAGTAAGCAACGAGCGCATCAACACGATGATGCTTTTACCTTCGCCCTTCGACTTTCAACTTTCGCCTTTCCCTTCATCGTCTCACACAAACAAGCGAAACATCAAAACGGAAGATTAACCACCGTGCGTTTCCAGCGTGCGAAGGATTGCGGAATCTTTCAATTCGAGAATCGTATAACTTTCGTCTTCCCATCCGTGTTCCCCGACAATCAGGAATGTTCGATTGTTAAGTCGTATCGCGCCAAACGGGGTCACACTTCTTGGCGCAGTTTTGCCGTCACAATCCGTCAAACCGAAAGTCGTGGATTCGACCACGCTCCGCGCGCATACTCCGCGAAAGGAATTATCGTTCCATCGGCACGCACCACGCCGACCATAAAATTCGCGGCGCGTCCGCCACGCGCCACAGCAAACTCATTGCTCCGATTGACGACGAATAACATTGTCATCAACATCATCAACAATGTCGCCGCGAATCTTTTTTTCATGGTTTTAGTGGACTAACTTTTACCGCAACGCGCTTCGCACACGACTTCCGAACAGGCGGCGTTTGGCGAGTCCGCGCTGGGTGACGGTGATTGTTTGTCCGGCGACGGTCAGCGTTCCGGTGCGCGCTGATGTTGTCGGATTAGCGGCGACTTGATAAGCGACGCTGCCGTTGCCGTTCCCGCTCGCGCCGGATGTAACAACTATCCAATCAGCGTTGCTGCGCGCTGACCAAGTACATTGGGAAGTGTCAGTTCTGACGGCAACTCCGTTGTTTCCACCTGATTTGACAATATCCGCCGCCGATGGCGAAGCCCCGAAGTTGCAGGAGTTATAACTCAAAAAAAATGTCGAAAGGCTGTACTTGGCGCGCGTATCTCCGGCTAGAAAAATACGCACGCTGAATTCAACTGCGTGGTCGGTAAAATTAATCGCGTCTACAGTTTCGATTGTATTGTTGGAGCCGGTTGACTTTCCTGCGGGCGTTTGCGCGTTTGGGCGGTAAATCTCAACTTCGTGGTTGGCATCATTATTAAAGTCGAGAGAAGCGAGAACGTGGAGTGTGCCGCCTGCCGGAACCGTGATGCGATACCAATCTTCATCATTCGCTTTGACGATTAGATTGCTTAGATTTCCGAGACTAATCTCACGCGCTGTTTCTCTTGTGTCGTTATCTTCAACCGCATCATCAGAACCGCCCGCGAGCAGTTCGGCAATCAACGGATATGTCACGTTGAAGCGTCCGTAGTAATCTGCGCCCGTCAGGTTGTCGCACGCCGCCGCCCCGCCAAGCAGATTGCCGACCAGCCGCGCGTCGTTCGGCGTTCCCGTCCATATACCCGAACCCGAAGAACCGCCTTCCGTCGTGCCGCCGTTGGTGTTCCACCTCACTTCATGCAAAGACCTGTTTCCTTCGTCATCGGGACCATCGTAGTTTCCGGTTTTTCTGCCGAAGGTGATGCGTTTGTAATCGCCTTGCGGGTGGTGAAGGGCGGTGAAACCCGTGTTGATGTTGACCGTTGAAGGCGACCATCCCGACCAAAACAAACCGCTTGGCAGCGCGCCGTTAATCATTAACAACGTCGCATCGCTTTGATATGAAGTCGTTAAAAGACTTGCTCCAAAGCTTTGCCGCGTGGAGGCACTCGGCGAATCGTAAAACCATGTAACGCGCAGTGATTGGGCTTCGGAAGCGGTGCTGATGCAGTGATTCGCCGTCAAAAAGTACGGAGTCAAATCGTTGTTCACAGAATTAAGCAGCGTTCCCGTGCAAACGTATTCGCCGCCGCCGGAACTGAATTGCATTTTCCCGACCGACTTGGCGACTTGCGCCCATGCCGAAGTGACATTGAGATTGCACGCTCCGGCGGCGAAGGTTTCGATAGTGTCGTCATCCGTTTTCAAATTGCCGTCCGCGCCGATTGTCTCCGGGTCAAGGAAAATGTGGTTGACTTTCGTGACGGTGAACGCGGGGCTGTCAAGCTTCACGCCTTCGGGCAGAAACAGTTCGACCGTCGCGCTTTCACCCGATACGGGCGGCGTCCAAAATTCGCCCGTGTCGTCCACGCCGCGATTCGTGAAGGGTCCGAAAACCTGCTCCGTGTTTTCGCGGCTGTAAATATACAAACGCCCGCCCGCCGGAATATCAACCTCACTTAAAAACAATCGCACCTGTTTCGCTTTGTCCGAAACGACGCTGAAAATTCTGACTTCGCCGTCCGGCACGCTGTACACACTCGCGTTCTTTAAGGCATCAAGTTTGAAACTCAAGTCACGCGCGACGCCGATTCGCAGACGTTTCCCCGCGCGCTTTCCGTTATCATCCTCATCGCCCTGCTTCAAAACGCTTGGCGGCAGTTCGCCCAAGTGATATGAATTTGCACCATCCACATTCACGAAATCGAATGCACGACTCGGCGGCAATCTTCCTTCCGCCACCATTTTCGAGACATCGGTTGAACCGCTTTTCCTCGTCGTCGCCCTCGTGTCGCCGCGTCCGGCGATTCCCGTCACGCTCACGTCATTCGTCTGCGCGATTACGCTTGATGCCGACAACGAAAGGACAACTGCCGTCATGACGAACATCGCTTTTTTCATTACGGTTGATGTGCGAACATGCTTCGCCCAAAGATATATTGCGAGTGATGACATTCTTTGACTCCTGAGTTATTGATTTGTATTGAATTTTTTGGGTTGCTGTAGGGTTGAGTTGCCATCAACGAGGCGGTTCTCAAAACGCTTCGCCAAAGCAAATGCCGCACCAATATATTTTATCGCACGAGTTTCGGCAAATTTAGAGAAGATGCGTGATAAACATTTTGAGAAACACTCTCCGCACTCGAACGCCGAAAGCGCGACGGCGCGCTTCATCGCGCAAAATCTCGCGTGGTTATCACAAGATAAAGTGCGCGGCGTGTTCGTGCCGCCGGAAGTCGCAGAACTCGCACGCTCATTTGCGCGGCACGATTCGGCTGGCGGGCGACTCAAGTTCAGTCTGTTTATGTCGCCGCGTTTGCGTTGGCTAATCGCGCTTCTCGAACGCTTCATGCTTCCCGGTTTGCAACTCCACTTCGCCTTGCGGAAACTCTACATCGAAGAAACTGTGCGTCAGGCTTTCGACGCGGGCACGTCGCAACTCGTCGTCATCGGCGGCGGCTTTGACACGCTTGCCGTTCGTTTGAGCAGAGAGTTTCACGATAAAAACTTTATCGAAATTGACCAGCCCGCGACCCAAGAAACGAAGCGCGAAGTTTTGCGACGAAGCGGTTATGAATCGAACGTCCATTTCATTCCGGCGAATCTCGCCGTTGAAACACTCGACGAAGTTCTGGTGAAAAGTACGAATTTCCACCGCAATACCAAAACGCTTTATCTCGCCGAAGGCTTGTTGATGTATCTGACCGCCGCCCAAGTCGCGGATGTTTTCGCCGGGCTTAAACGCTGTGGCGCGAAAGGCGACTTGTTTTTGTGGACGTTCATGCAATCGCTCGAAGATAATCGCATTGCGTTTCGCAATTCTAATCGCTATGTTGACGCTTGGCTGCAAAAGCACCGTGAGCCGTTTAAGTGGAGCATCGAGCAAGGGCAAGTCACCGATTTTCTTTACGCTCAAGGCTTCAGTCTCCGCAGCCTTGCGACGCCCGACACGCTTCGTCAAACGTATCTCGCGCCGCGAAATTTGACGCACCTGTTGCTCGCCGAAGGCGAAAACCTTTGCCTCGCCGAACTCGACTGATGCCCGAACTCGTTTCACTTGAAAATCAATCTTCCACATGATCGTCAACGATATTCACTCACAACTAAATCAAACCCGTGTGCGCCGTATCGTCAAACCTGACTCGCTCGATGCTTTGCGGCAGACGATTCAATCGCTCAACGACAACGGCGAATGCTGCGCCGTCGCGGGCGGGCGGCACGCGATGGGCGGACAACAATTTCTCGCAGATGAAACTTTGATTGATATGTCGCTGATGAACCGCGTCCATTCGCTTGATTCTGAGCGTGGCACGGTTGACGTTGAAGCGGGGGCGATGTGGACGCCGTTAATTAACGACCTGCATCGTCTGCAACAAAACGAAAGCTGCGTGTGGTCAATTATTCAGAAGCAGACGGGAGCGGACAACTTAACGCTCGGCGGTTCGCTCGCCGCGAATGTTCACGGCAGAGGTTTGAGATTGAAACCGATTATCGGCGATGTCGAATCGTTCGTTTTGGTTGACGCGAACGCGCAAGTCTTAACGTGCAGCCGCACGGAGAACGGCGAACTTTTCCGTCTCGTTATCGGTGGCTACGGTCTGTTCGGCGTTATCGCGCAGGTACGTCTGCGTCTCGCGCCGCGTCACAAATTGCGTCGCATCGTGCGTGTGATGAACCTGAATGACATCTCCGCCGGATTTCAAGAAGGCATGAAGATGGGTTTCGAGTACGGCGATTTTCAATTCATGACCGACAATACCGACGACGGTTTTATGCACAAAGGAGTGCTGTCCTGTTATCTTCCGGTTGAAGACGACGTGCCGCTTGAAACGGAATTGCGCGAACTCTCGCCCGACGATTGGAGCAAATTACTTTACCTCGCCCACACGAATCGCGCCCAAGCCTTCGAGCTTTACGCGCAACATTACCTTGCGACCGACCGCCAGATTTATTTTTCCGACACGCACCAACTAAGCACATATCTCAACGACTATCACGCGGAGATTGACCGCGCCACGCGCGCCGCCGCGAAGGGGACGGAGATGATTACGGAAATCTACGTCCCGCGTGCGAAGCTGACGACGTTCATGCTCACCGTCCGCGAGGACTTTCGCCGTCACGACGTTAATTTTATTTACGGCACGATTCGACTTATCGAACAGGACGACGAAAGTTTTCTCGCGTGGGCGAAAGAAAATTATGCGTGCGTCATCTTCAATCTTCACGTCGAACACAACGACACCGGAATCAGTAAAGCCCGAATCGATTTCCGTCGCCTGATTGACCGCGCGATTGAATTGGGCGGCAGTTTCTATCTCACTTATCACCGTTGGGCGACACGCGAACAAATGACCGCGTGTTACCCGCAGTTCACCGACTTCTTACGCCGCAAGCACCGCTACGATGCGGCGGAGCGTTTTCAGAGCGACTGGTATCGTCACTACACACAGATGTTCGCCGACGATCTCGCGCTTCGATCCGCGCGGTAACTAAATCGAAGCCTACCAAGTTCTGTTGACATTCCGGCTTGATAAATTGCCACTAGCTGAAGCTAGTGGCAATTTATCTAGGACTTTCTCACTTTTCGTTTTTCTTCTCTTGATTTGAGATTTCAAATTTAAGATTTCAAATTTGAGAAAGCCCTATATCAAAGTCAAATCTCAACAGAACCTAAATCGAAGTCTGCCAAATTTTCGCACACGGCGGTTTAGTGCCTCGTTCTTCTCTCTCTGCGAGTCGCTCTTTGCGACACACCGCGCGCCGCAGCGTTGTTGTTTTGCGACGCGCCATTGGCATCAATTGATTTGATGTCGTTCGCTTGAGTGGTCGGCTCATCACTGCGCGGTGTGGGCGTTGGCGTCGCGGTCGGAGTCGTCACGTTGTTTGATTCATTCGCTTGTTCGTCGGGTTCATTTACCTGTAGCTCGCTTTGTTGGCTGTTGGTGAAAACGCCGATAGCACCGCCGACTAAAAGAAACCCGACGATTAACGTTCCCGGCGGAGCGAACGCGAAGAAGCCGACGAGCGCGAAGACTGCGATGCGTTTGGCGTTTTTCCGAAACCCGCGACGCGGATGATGTGGAGAGTGCGGCATAGATACTTGCGGCTTCAAGCCGAACACCGTTAAATCCGAAACTTAACCGAAACCCGTGCGATTCATTGATGGCGGCGCGACGACCGCTCGGCGGAGTGTGATGTGCGCTCTTAATCCTGCACACGCGCTGGCAACGTATGCCAAGCGTGACCTTGCATAAACTCTCCCTTGAGTTTAACCCGTAACCTGAGTTTGATTCTATGATGACTGATCTTCCTTCCTCACGTCCCGAAAGTATCAGTGTTTTCTTTCCTGCTTACAATGACGAAGCGACTATCGGTCGCCTCGTCATGAATGCGTTCGCCGTTTTGCCGGAATTGACCGATGATTTTGAAGTCATCGTCGTCAATGACGGCAGCACCGACGGCACCGCGCTCGTACTTGACGACCTCGCTTGTCGTTTCCCCCGGCTTATGCGCGTCGTTCATCATCCACAAAACGGTGGTTACGGCGCGGCACTCTGCTCCGGCTTTCTCCATGCGCGCAAGGATTTGGTTTTCTATACCGATGGTGACGCTCAGTACGATGTGCGTGAGATTACGCGCCTCCATGCTTTGCTCGCGCCCGATGTCCATGTTGTCAACGGCTTCAAACTGCGGCGTGCCGATAACGTTTCACGCAAAATCATCGGCGGCATCTACAATCAAACGGCGCGTCTGTTGTTTCGCTTGCCGGTGCGTGACGTTGATTGCGATTTTCGCCTGATACGCCGCCTGTGCCTCACCGGGCTAGACTTACAAACGCGAAGCGGCGCAATCTGCGTCGAACTGGTGCGGCGGCTCACCGCCCGTAAGTATAAGTTCGCCGAAATCGGTGTCAGCCACTACCCACGCGAACACGGACGTTCACAGTTTTTCACCTTCAAGCGTATCGCGCGCACGGGACTTGACTTCACCTCTTTATGGTGGCGATTGGTTGCCGCCGAACAGTTCAACCGAAGCTTTCGCAAACTCCCCTTCACCCGCGCCAAGCGTCCGCAGGTCGGGACTTGAGTCGCATGTCCGGCGCACAAACAAATTTCCGGCAGCAAGTCGCGGGGAAAGCAAATTCACAGAGATTTATAAAAAACGATGCATTCATTCAACGAATATCACGGTCGCACCGTACTCATCACGGGCGGACTCGGCTTCATCGGCAGCAACCTCGCGCGTCGGCTCGTCGAAATCGGCGACGTGAAAGTGCAGATCGTCGATGCCCTCGTCCCCGATCAAGGCGGCAATCATTTTAACCTCGACGGCATCGCTCATCTAGTCGAAGTTCATACCGCCGACATCGGAGACGACTACATCATCAATCATCTCGTCGGCGGGGTTGATGTGATATTTAACTTGGCGGGCAGCACCAGTCATATTGATTCGATGCGCTACCCGGAGCGCGACCTTGCACAGAACTGCGCTGCCCAACTCACGCTGCTCGAAGCCTGCCGCAACTTCAACCCGCACGTCAAAATCGTCTTCACCAGCACGCGGCAAGTATATGGCAAGCCTTTGTATCTTCCGGTTGACGAGCATCACCGCATCAGCCCGCCGGACATCAACGGCATTCATAATCTCGCGGCGGAAAACTACCATCTGCTTTACGGCAGCATCTACGGCTTGCGCCCTGTTTGTCTGCGCTTGACGAACACTTACGGTCCGCGCCAGTTATTGCATCACGGGCGGCAGAGTTTCGTCGGTTGGTTCATCCGTCAAGCCCTCGAAGGCGACTGCATCGAACTCTACGGCGAAGGCAAGCAGCGGCGTGATTTGGTGTACGTTGATGATGTCGTCGAAGCCTTGCTGCTCGCCGGGGCAAATGAAAACGCCGACGGCAATGTTTATAACGTCGGCGGCGCGGAACCCATCAGCCTCGCCGAACTAGCCAACTTGCTCGTGACGCTGACCGACGGCACGAGCGTGCGCGCCGTCCCCTTCCCGCCCGAACGACAACAAATCGAGATCGGAAATTTTTACTCGTGCTATCGCAAAATCGAAACCGAACTCGGCTGGCGACCACGCACAGACATCCTCACCGGCTTGACCCGCACGATTGATTTTTACCGCGCGCATCTCGCTCATTACGGGGAAGAACTCCAACACCACGCACCGGCGACTTTCGCCGCGCGCCGAACCTGAAGCATGACCTCTGTTCCGCACCGCCGGACAACCCTCGTTACCCGTCGCCGAACGACTCGCGCCGCGCATCTTCTCGCTACCGCTCAACCCGTATCTGACATCCGTTGAGATAAAGGCGGTCGGTGATGCTCTCTGCGTGAACTCGCCGACTAGAGCGGTCTTCGCCCGATGCATATCGCGGAGAGACCGAAGGGAAGACGGGCGCGCGGGCGTGCGAGCCGACGCGCTTCGCTGCGTAGCACGACGGTCATCAATCGGTTCAACCATTGCAGACGCGGCGCGAGGGGTTTAACGTCCGAACCGGAGTTCACGATGTTCAGTGGCTTAAGCACTAAGCGATGCAATATCGCCACAGGGAGCAACAGTGCGTTCGCATACGTCGTGCGTAGAATCTCGAACCCGCTCGTCTGCATCGCCGTTTGTAGTTCGTCGAGATCGAAGCGGCGCACAGTTCCGAGCGCGCGGTCATGCCCGCTGTGCATCCACGAGTAAGCGGCGACGCGCACGAAACAGATGCCGCCCGGACGCAGCACGCGACGCATCTCCTCCATCGCACGTTCAGCCGCGCCGTCGCCCGGAAGTTGTACCAGCACGTCGAAACTCGTCACGAGGTCGAACGCTTCATCAGCAAACGGAAGCTCCGTCGCCGATGCCTGTGCGAGCCGCAGATGTCCGCGTGAACGCGCGTAGCGCAAAGCATCGGGCGTGATGTCAATTCCCGACACTTCCGCACGCGGCGCGTAACCCGCGAGCCACTCCAGCATCCCGCCCGTGCCGCATCCGGCGTCAAGCACACGCGACTTGCGCGGCGCACCGTCGTCGGCGTGAATGTTCACTTGATCCAGTAATACTTGCGTGACATCACGCATCCCAAGGAACCACCAAAAACTTTCCTCAAGACTATAAAGGTAATCGAAATCTTCGCTTCGCATATAGGTTAGAATACTCTTTCGCACAAGCGCGCCAACGTCCGCCGGATTTCGCGCGCTTGAATGTTGTGCGTGCCATGAGTTGTCAAATTATGATGCACCCAACTCCGCCCGGATAATCGAGCGCACTTAAGATTACCAGTTACGAACTCTTACTCGGTGAAGCTTCAAACATTTTTTCTGCGTTATAACTCGCCCGACCGCGCGTGCCTGATTATCGGTGCGCTCGGTTTCCTCGTGCTTGCGCTCGCCGTCACCTTCAGCAGTCCGCCGCGACTGATTTACGATGAGCCGTACTACATGAACACCGTGAAGACGCTTGAAGACGAAGGCTTGTCGTCCGCCTTCTTGATTGAGCTTGAGGGTTTCGCCGGACCACTTTACAGCGTCGTCCATTATCTTTGCGCTCCGCTCACGCATCTCGCGCCGCGCGGTGTGCGATGGGTCAACTTGGTGTTGTTGCTCGGCTTGATATTGATTCTGCGTCAGACATTGCGATTGTTCGGTTCGGAGGCGGCACTCGTTTCGAGTCTGGGCGTGATGGCGGTGCCGATGACGTGGGTCTTGAGCGGCATGGCACTGACGGAGATACCGGCGATGTTCTGCGCCGCGCTCGGTCTGCTTCTACTCTTTGACGCGCTCCGGCGAGAAGGAAAAATTGCCGTCGCCCTTTCCTGTTTCGGCGGTCTGGCGTTCAGTTTAGCGATACTAGGGCGACAAACCTTTCTCGTCGTCTTGCCGCTACTTCCGATCTTGTGTCTGCGCCACGCCGGACGCCGCACCCGCCTTCTTCTCTTCGGCGCGTGTGCTGCTGCGCTGCCGCTTTATGTCTTCTATGTGTGGGGCGGGTTGATTCCGCCAAAAGCTACGGGAATAGAGGCGGAGGGCGGTATGTCTCCTTTGAACGCCCTGAGTTCGTGTGCTTACGCCGGTGCTATTCTGCTTATACTGCGACCGCGCTGGTTCGATTTGCACTGGAAGACGATAATCACCATCGCCGTCGTGATGTGCGGACTACACTTTCTGACGAACCTGACAGGACTGACTCCCGCTCTATCAGTTGCCGGAAGACTGCTTCCCGCTTCAATTCTGCCGCTTTACAGCGCGACGGCTTCCGGCTTATTAAGCACTCTCGGCGTGTTGTACTTGTTGGCGACGGCGAAGAACGCATGGCGCAGACGTGATGATACGACGTTCGTCTTTATCATTCTTGCCGCCGTCTGCGTCGTCGGAACGGCACTCAAGATTACGAGCATATTTTCGAGTCGTTACCCGGCGACGGCACTTCCCCTGTTGCTCCTCAGCGCGCACGGATTTGATGACGACGGCTATACCCGACCCATACGTTACGCCGTCGGCGTCTTCATCGGCATTCTGGTTTTGCTTTCTTACTATGTGAAGTGGTCAACGATTTAAGACGCTCATAAGACGCTCATTTTGAGAAACACACTACAAACGCCGCCTGATGTACAAAACATCAGGCGGCGTTTGTGTTTAATGTTCGACGCAGTTTTAGTCGCCGAACGAAGCAGTTGTTGAAGCCGTGTCGTTATTTTTCTTACGCGACAAGCCTTGAATCTGAACAGGCTTGTCCTTCGGTGCTGCACCTTTGTTCAAGACTATATCCTGATACATCTTACGCTTCCCGCTCACAGCCACAAGATTCTAAGCATCGGTTCGAGAGGCTTGAATTCCGGGTCGCCCGTCACCAAAGTTGCGTTTAACTCTTCGGCGAGCGAAGCGGCGAAAGCGTCGGCGTAGGAAAGCGAAACTTTAGCTTTAAGACGAGCCGCGCGTATGACTCTCCCGGTCGTCGCAGGCTCAATGTTGATTCCTGCGCGGCGCACGAATCGCAACGAACTTTCCGCCCGCGCGCCGCCGCTTTTGCGTGATTGCATGTAGCAAAGTTCCCCCATATTGATGACGCTTAAATGAATCGTGTGGCGTTCTTCTAAAGCGTCAACGATGATTGAGCGAACAATTTGAAAATTCTTTTCGCGTCGCAGATATACCATCAGCGCGTAAGTGTCAAACACATAACGCATCAAGAAAAATGCTCTAACTTCCGTTCTTCGCGTCCGCGTTCCTGAATATGTTCGGCGTGTAAATCTTCAAGTGTCGCGCCGTTGGCGGCGAAAAGTCCGGCAAATTCTGTTTCCAATTCTTCAATCGAAGCGACCGGCTCGACCTCATGGTCTTGCTTCTCTATGAGAAGCAAAATCGCTTCATAAATTTCATCGGTCAGCGAGATGACCGCGCCGTCTTTCGTCGTCAGTTGTGGTCGCATCAGCTTACCTCATCTATTTTCTCAATCTTTCGGTCGCTTATATCACCGTTCGTTGCCTCATCCCTCACCTCGATATTCTAAACGAAAACGCCGCGCGGTGCTTATCTGCACCGCGCGGCGTTTTATGTTTGATGTTCGACGACTTTAGTCACCAAACGAAGCAGTCGGTGAAGGCGTGTCGTTGTCCTTCTTGCGCGACAAACCTTGAATCTGAACAGGCTTGTCCTTCGGTGCTGCACCTTTGTTCAAGACTATATCTTGATACATCTTACGCATCATCGCCGCTTCTTCCGCCGCCGTTTTAGGTCCTTCCATTTGCGGCTTGAACGGGCGCGCGATGTCCGTCTCATTCAGGATGAGGCTGACGGCTTGCTCGTTTAATTCGACTTCTTTACCTTTGGCGAAAATCTCGTGGCGTCCATTCTCTTTGTACCACTTGGCGACGGTCGCGTTCATATGCATCTGCTCGATGATGTTGCGCCAGCCGATGCCCGTGTTGTACGCGCAGAATGAAATCTCGCCTTCCTGCGTGCCGTAAGGAATGATGCACATTTCAGTGCGTCGGAAGTCGTAGTTGAACAAATCTTGGAACCACATTCCGGCGATGAACAAAAAGTTCCAACGGTCTGAGCGACGCTTCTCGATGTCTTCCGTCGTGCGGTCGCCTTCGACTTTGCCGTAATCTTTTCCGGTTAAGCCGAACGACTTGTCGAATTTTTTGAAGAGTTCATAAAGCGTGAAGTGCGTCGGCGACTTGTACGGGTTGTAGTGCTTGAGCAGCGTTAAGCTCATCATCAAGTTCGACATCCACTTGCCGCGCGCCGCATCTGTAATTCCCTTCATGTCGTGGACGAGTCCGGGAATGTTCAAGAACTCCGGCACGGGGCGCATGTCCTTCGTTTCTTTGTCAATCATCACGGCAGTTCCGACGCCGCAGTTCGGGTGACAACCGCATGAGACTTGACCCCATTCGGCTTCCGGTCCGTGAACCAAATCCGCGAAGTCAGCGAACGCGCCCATAAGCGATAAAGGAAACCAATCGCGCGTCGGTTCGGTGATGCCGACTTGATCTTTCACGTCCTGCGCCAAGTGCGAAAGCGTATAACGCTGCTGCATACGGCGTTCTTCCGTAATCAACTCATCGCGTCCGGTGAAGGAAACGGGCTGGAATGAGAGGAACGCAATCTTCTTCGGATTGTCGAGCGCGAAGCGGACGATTGAACCGACCTGATCGTTATTGATGTTGTTGACGAGCGTTGTGACGAGAACGATTTCAACGCCCGCTTCGTGCAAGTTATCAATCGCGCGAAGCTTTACATCAAACAAATTTCCGACCTGACGGTGTGAGTTCGCGTCGTTGCCGATGCCATCGAATTGAAGATAGGCATAGCGCAAACCTGCCGCCGCCGCTTCACGGCAAAACTCTTTCGACTTGGCAAACTCAATGCCGTTCGTCGCGCACTGAACCGAGTTGTAACCGACCTTGCGCGAATATCTGATGGATTCGAGGAAGTGCGGCGAAATCGTCGGCTCACCGCCGGAAAACTGCACCGACATTTGACGGCGCGGCTTAATCGAGATCGCTTTATCTAAAATGTCTCTGACTTCTTCCATTGAAAGTTCGTGAACGAAGCCGACCTGATTCGCGTCCATGAAACACGGGTCACACATCATGTTGCAACGATTCGTGAGGTCAACGGTGAGAACCGCGCCGCGACCGTACTTGATTGTGCTTGAGCCGTGATTGTGCAACTTCTCGTCGTTGTGCGCCGCAATGTCGCGTCCGGGAAACATCTTTTCGATGTGCTTCAAAAACTTCGCGTCAATCGCCATGATGTCCTCGAAGCGACCGTGTTCGGGACACTCTTTGACCATCCAGATTTCATTATTGCGTTCGATGATTTGGGCTTTGATTTCACCGACTTTTTCGTTGATGAGAATTGACGGGTCAATTATTTCCTGACTCAAAATCTTCTCGCGGGCTTCGACCACGCACTTAGGGCAGAGCGAATCTGTGGTGCGCGGATAGCCAAGCGTCGGCTTCGACTTCTGCCACGATTTCAGGAGCGGTTTGTCCGACCACTTCGGCGTGAACGACGGATTCGGTTTGTACTTATTAAAAAATTGTATCGCGTTGAAAAGACCGCCCGCCAATGTGGTCAATCCTTTTTCAGCGTGTTTGATAGGTTTCATGTAACGTCCTCTTAGTGTGTTGTCTCTGTCTGCGTGGCAAACCAATGTGCCTGAATAATTGCTAAATCCGAACGGGATAAAATATGAACCGGAAATGAAAGATTATTGATGCGTTAAAGCAAACGCGGGATGGTAAGGGCGAACTTATTAAATTGCAAGCCGCGAAATTAACCGCGCTTCCGCATTTAAGCAAAACACGGCAAGCGTTGTGCCGTCGTGCATTCAAGCACATAAACCGTGCAAATCCACTGTTTTACTAAAAACTGTGAATCGAACAGCCGTGATAAATCCGCGTTGTGTGTCATGTATGAGAGTATTCAGTGCAAGCTTACCGCGCGGCGCATTTAGATACACCTCGCATAACTTCACCGAATAACACACCGTTAGTCGAAATCGCGTTGCCGCCGTTGATTGTGCTTCTGCCCGCCCAATCGGTGAACGTGCCGCCCGCTTCTTTAATGATGGGCAAGAGCGCGGCGCAATCCCAAACATTCATTACGGGGTCGAGCATCACATCGGCGCGCCCTGTGGCGACGAGAATGTGACCGTAACCATCGCCCCACGTCCGGCGCGTTTTCGCCGTGCGCGTCAGTTCATCGCACGCCGCACCAAAGCCGTGAGCCGCGCATGTTCCGAAGTCGGTCGAAAGTATCAATGCGTCTTTGAGATGTGCGGTATTCGAGACTGTGACCTTTTCGTTGTTCCAGAAACAACCGCCGCCGCGTCTCGCATAAACGATTTCATCGGTCGCCGGTAAATTAACCACGCCGAGCGCGGGTTCACTTTCGATTTCCAGACCGACAAGCACGCCGTACAACGGTACGCCGTGAACGAAAGAGAACGTGCCGTCAATCGGGTCGAGTATCCAACGCCTCCCAGATGTGCCGCCGCGTTCGCCCGCTTCCTCACCTAAAATCGCGTCGTCGGGAAAACGCTTTTCGATTTCACGACGCATGAAAGCTTCCGCTTCACGGTCGGCGTTGGTCACAAATGAATCATCGCTTTTACGTTCGACGACCAGCGAACCACGTCCGCGACGAAAGTATTCGAGCGTGATATTTCCCGCTTCACGCGCCATCACAACCGCAAAATCGAGCGTTGATTGTAAATCGTCGTTCGTCATAAAGATTTATTTGTCGGCGCGTTTAGCGAGTTCGGCATGAATTTCATTTAACGTCACGCCGCGCTCAACCAACAACACGATGAGGTGATAAAGCAAGTCGGACGTTTCGGCGATGAGCGGCGCATCCTCTTTGTTCTTCGCGGCGATGATGACTTCGGCGGATTCTTCGCCGACTTTTTTCAGGATTTTATCCACACCGCAGTCAAATAAATAAGTTGTGTATGAACCTGCGGGACGCTCCGCGCGGCGTTCGCTGATGAGCGTGTAAAGTTTCTCAAGCATCGCGCCTAAATCCATTTCTAACTTTGTATCTTCTTTATCGTTCATGCTCACACCTGAAAACAACCCGTCAATAATTCGTCAAAACCTTTTCAAAGAAACATGTCACCGCACCCGTATGACACGCCACGCCCATCGGGTGAACCATCACCAATATCGCATCCTTATCGCAATCAAACATAATTTCGACGACGTTTTGCGTGTTGCCGGAAGTCGCGCCTTTGTGCCACAACTCGTTTCTCGAACGTGACCAGAAATGCGTCTCGCCCGTCTCAATCGTGCGCTCTAAACTCTCACGATTCATATAAGCGAGCGTCAAAACTTCCATCGTCTCGAAGTCCTGCACAATCGCCGGAATAAGCCCGCGCTCATCGAACTTTAGCTTTTCGATTTGAAATTTGAAATTTGAAATTTGAAATTCTTCTTTCATCTCACCACCACGCCGCGCCCGCGCAGATAACTTTTGACATCCGCAATCTTATATTCGCCGAAGTGAAACAACGACGCGGCAAGCACCGCACTCGCTCCGCCCGCGACGAACGCATCGAAAAAATGTTCGAGTTTCCCCGCACCGCCCGATGCGATGACGGGAACATTGACGCGCGATGTGACGGCTTTTAACAACTCAATGTCGTACCCGTCGCGCGTCCCGTCTCTGTCCATACTCGTCAATAAAAGTTCGCCCGCGCCGAGTTCAACGACGCGCTCTGCCCACTCGACTGCATTGAGTTCGGTTCTGTTTCGACCGCCGTGCGTGAACACATTCCAACGCAATCCATCCTTATCACTCGTATCGCGTCTGGCATCAATCGCCACCACGACGCATTGACTGCCGAAAACTTCCGCCGCTTCAGTCACGAGTTCGGGACGCTCAATCGCCGCCGTGTTTATCGAAGTCTTATCGCATCCGGCGCGCAATAACGCCCGCACGTCTTCGACCGAATTGATGCCGCCGCCGACCGTCAAAGGTATGAAAACTTCGTCCGCGACGTGTCGCACCAAATCAGCAACAATCGCCCGTTTATCCGATGAAGCCGTGATGTCCAAGAACGTCAGTTCGTCCGCCCCTTCCGCGTCGTAACGCTTCGCCTGCGCCACAGGGTCTCCCGCGTCAATCAAAGATTCAAACCTGATGCCTTTGACGACGCGCCCTTTATCTATATCCAGACACGGAATTATTCTCTTTGCCAGCATGATTTAAGCGTAAGAATTCAGGTGGAACGACGAAAAAATACTATAACGGGTTGCGTGATTGTGAGAAGGAATATGGGAAAAGGGCGAAAGTGAAATTCTAAGTTTTTCACTTTTGCCCTTTATTTATCGAATGCCGAAGGTCGGAATCGAACCGACATGAGCGTTAAGCTCGACAGATTTTGAGTCTGTTGCGTATACCAATTTCGCCACTCCGGCTAAAGCATTGAACAGTGGAAAATCATCATAGTGGTTGACTTCCGCGTTCGTCAACTGCGTCTCAAAAACCGTGTCGAGGCGAGGACGCGAGTAACATCGCGGGTCAGAAAATCGAAAGAGAGGTTGTTTCAAACATTTAAGTGCGAGTAAGATTGTCGCCCAACTTGAGACCGGATTTGAATCACGCCGCGATGCGTCATAACCCGAACTTGACCAAAAGCCGTGACGGTGTTTAACCGCCGTGGCGTTGGTTGAGATTGACCTTATAGTTTTTAGAGTTAGCTATGATTGAGTCTTCCGCGCACAGAGCGCAGATTTTGATTACCGACGATGAGAAAGAGATTCGTGATGTTCTCGTCGAGTACCTAAGCCCGCACTACGATTGCCAAGCCGCGACTTCTGCCGAGCAAGCTTTGAGTTTATTGGACGAGAGAAAGTTTGATTTGGTTATCAGCGATATAACCATGGGCGGCATGACCGGATTGCAACTCATTCCACACGTCGGAGCGCGTTCGCCGCACACGCTGGTGATTCTTATCAGTGGAGCGCAGGTGATGGAGAACGCGATTGAGGCGTTGCGTGCCGGAGCGTTCGACTACTTGATGAAACCGTTTGATTTGCGTCAAGTCGGAGCAGTCGTGCGCCGCGCTCTGATTCATCACAAACTGCTCGAAGACAAACGACGCTACGAAATCTATCTCGAAGAACTCGTCGAACAACGCACCGCGCAACTTGACCGCGCCCTTGATTCACTGCAAGAAGCTTATCGCGCGACGCTTAAATCTCTTGTCGCCTCGCTTGAGACGCGCGACGCCGAAACGCACGGGCATTCGGAGCGCGTCGTTAATTATAGTTTGTGTCTTGGGCGTGAACTCGGATTGGACGGCGAACAGATGCGCGAACTCGAATTCGGTTCGCTGTTGCATGACATAGGAAAGCTCGGCGTACCGGATGCGGTTTTGCGAAAACCTTCGGGTCTCAATGAAGACGAATGGGCGCGTATGCGCGAACATCCGGCACTCGGACAACAGATTTTGCGCGGCATTGATTTCTTAAACGGCGCGCTTGCCGTTGTCGGGCAGCATCACGAAAAGTGGGACGGGACGGGTTATCCGCGCGGTTTGCGGGCTGAAGATATAGACATCAAAGCCCGCATCTTCGCGGTTGCCGATGCCTACGATGCGATTACCTCCGACCGTGTGTATAGAGCGGGCAGACCATTCGCGGTGGCACTCGGTGAACTCGTCGAATACTCCGGCAAACAGTTCGACTCTCAAGTCGTCGCGGCGTTTCAGCGCGTGCCGCAAGCGGAATGGGAACGCCTTAGCCAACAAACTTCTTTGACGTGGCAACAGGCAAGCAGTTTGCGAAGCTTCGACGCCGCCGCGTCAATCACGATGCGCCGCCAACCGATGCCGCTCGGTCGTTGAAGCAAATGATTTTTCAATCATTCGTCGCGCGTCGGGCTTGGGCTTGAACGGCGGTGATGGCGACGGCATCAACGATGTCTTCGGCTTTACATCCGCGCGAAAGGTCGTTTGCCGGACAATCAAGACCTTGCAAGATAGGTCCGATGGCGGTCGCGCCCGCAAGTCGTTCGGTGAGTTTATACGCGATGTTGCCCGCTTCGAGATTCGGGAAAATAAGCACGTTCGCCTTGCCCGCGACGGTTGAGCCGGGTGCTTTGGAAGCGGCGATTGAGGGAATCAAAGCGGCATCGGCTTGGAGTTCGCCGTCCGCCGCGAGATGCGGAGCGCGTGCGCGCAAGGTGCGAAGTGCTTCGCGCAGTTTGTCTATGGATGGATGTTCGGCACTGCCCTTGGTCGAAAATGAAAGCAGGGCGACGCGCGGCTCGGTTTGCAAAAGTGCCTGACACGATTCGGCGGAAGCGACGGCGATTTCCGCGAGTTCGACGGCGGAAGGTTCGACGACGACACCGCAATCGGCATATATCATCGCCCCTTGTGCGCCGAAATTTGTGTTTGGCACAACCATTATGAAAAAACTCGAAACGAGTTTGTAGCCCGCGCGCACGCCGATACAATGGAGCGCGGCGCGGACGGTGTGCGCGGTGGTGTTGGTCGCACCGGCGACCGAACCGTCCGCGATGCCTTCGCGCACCATCAAGTTTCCGAAGTAGAGCGGGTCGTCGAGAGCATTGCGGGCTTCGTCCATCGTCGCTCCGCGTGCGCGCCGTCGTTCGTAAAAGACTTGCGCCAACTTGCCGCGCTCCGGTGCGCGGCGATAATCAATGATGGACGTGCCGCCGAGATTGCTCGACGTTTCGCGTGCGATGGTGCGTATGCGTTCTTCATCACCAAGCAGCGTGACGCGGGCGATGCGCTCACGCGCACAGATGCCCGCCGCGACGATGGTGCGCGCATCCTCGCCTTCGGGTAGCACGATATGTTGCGCGTCGGCGCGTGCGCGTGCGCGTATGTGGTTGAGAATAGTCATAACATTATGGTCGCATCGGCGATTGAAACTAATCGGTTAAAGTCTTTTAATTGAAACGGGCGACATCATAACGCAACCGGATGTCTGTGCGACAAATCCCTGTGGTAAATTCCAAAGCCTATCAGCTTCGATAAAGTGTGTATGCGGGGTTATGATGGATGTTGAGAGTTAAAGGACGGAAGGAGTCAAAAACTGATGCTAGACAAATTACAGGCAAAGAGCCGTGTGAAAAATATGATGTTGTTTTTCCCGCAGATGGTCGGGCTATGCGGGCGTTTATTGATGGACGAACGGGTATCGAAAACCGAAAAGGCATTATTCGCTTCGGCACTCGTGTATGCGATTGCACCGCTTGATTTCTTACCGGATTTCTTGCCGTTTATCGGGCAGGTGGACGATGCCTATCTCGTCGCTTTGACTTTGCTGCGACTTGTCAATCGCACGGATGCAAGCATTGTGCGTCAACACTGGCGCGGCAGCGGCGATATTATCGAACTGGCAAACTCAATGACGAGTCTCGCGCCGAAATTATTGCCCAAGCGAATCATTCGTGTCCTCTCGGCAAACGTAGATTTCGCGCCGCTCATCAAGCGTCGCAAACTTTCCCAGCATGAAGACGCGAATGCAGCTTCCGGCAAAACGGATGAAGATGATGACGCGCACAAACTCGTGATGCGTGTCGTGTAGTGGGCATAATTATTCGGTTGGGTAGTTCTGAATAGAGACGGTGACAAAGTAAAAGACCGGAAAGCTTACTAAGCTTTCCGGTCTTTTATTATTGCGAGGTCGCTAAAAACTACGAGGTAGCGGAACTCTTAGCGGTACACATTCTCACCGCGATGCGTGCGGAACTCATTCTCGAAATACGCCGCATCTTCGTCCGAGCGTGCCGGGACGCCCATCACGATGCCGCCTTCTTTGATACCCGACTCATACTCGCGTGCGCGCTCTTCAGGAATACCCGAACCGACCAATGCACCGACCAAGCCGCCCGTCAAACCGCCCGCACCCGCGCCCGCTAAAGCAGCGGCGAGGGGTCCGGCGACGACGAGTCCGATGCCCGGCAGAGCGATTGATGTACCGATGGCGGCAATCGCGGCGAGAACCGCGCCGACCGTGCCACCGATAGCCGAACCGACACCCGCGCCTTCAAGGGCTTTGTCGCCGAGTTCGCTGCTCGGTGACGAATCACCGAAGTGGGTTTTGCGTGTCTCGTCGGACATCAAAACGTTGACATCATCTTTGGAGTAGCCGCGACTTGAAGCAGAGCTATACGCGCGCTCGGCACTTTCACGGTCACGGAAAAGTCCGGTAACCATACGTCCGCTTCCAGATGTTCCGGCACCGACGCTCGCGTTACGCACGCCGTCGGATTCGTCCATAACACTATTATTTTCTTGACGCATGTTGCCTTGTCGGTTTTGCATCTCGCCTTCGCGCTCCATCGAACGGTCACCCGTCACCGAACCGATCCCATCTTTCGTCGCGCCGACTACTCTATCCTTAAATCCGCCTGCTTCTTCGCTAAAGCTGTCATCACGATTGCTGCTCATAATGTTTCTCTCCCTTTCGAGTTTTGAATGTCTTGCTGTGATTTAATATCCAAAAAGGCTACGTTTGCCTTCGCTAAAAATTCGGTCGCGTTATCTCATGCACCTAAAGTTGGTTTGCTTGACGACATTAAACCCGCGACGCTATAGGCGTGTACTATTTTGCGTTGTCAAACGCTAACGCAGCATGTATCGGGCAACATGCGTGCCGCACAAGAAAGCTGATGTCCGATTCAGGTCTGTACGTAGAATCGAAACGCAATCTAAGTAGTGCCTGTAAAAACAATGCTTAAAGTATTTATTCGACACCCGCCGCGAAATAGCTATAATGCCCGCACGTTCTACTGCACACCTTCAAGTTTTACCGACGAATACAACGACACATGAATTGTGTCCGCCTATCACACACGGGCGTTACGGAAGTTTTCATTTGCGGTGCTTCATGCGGTCGGTCTGCTTTGGCTCATAAAACTTTTGAGTAGTGCGTTCGGATGATGTCTCCCGCCTTAAATTCTCGATACGAAAGTGATTTCACGGATGCCGAAGGTCAACCCTAAAACTCAATCTGCGAACGATGATGATTTAGAGGCAAGCGGTTTTGTGCGCGGACTCGGTTTGGTTGATTCGACGATGATTGTCGCCGGGTCAATGATCGGTTCGGGCATATTCATCGTTTCGGCGGACATCGCGCGCCAAGTCGGTTCACCCGGATGGCTGCTCGTCGTGTGGCTCGTGACCGGACTTCTGACTTTGATGGCGGCACTCTCTTACGGCGAACTCGCGGCGATGATGCCGAAGGCGGGCGGGCAGTACGTTTATCTGCGCGAAGCTTTTTCGCCGTTGTGGGGTTTCCTGTACGGTTGGACTTTGTTTCTCGTGATTCAGACGGGAACGATTGCGGCGGTCGCAGTCGGGTTTGCGAAGTACATAGGCGTTCTGTTTCCCTTCGTTTCAGAAAGCAACTACATCATCGCGCCGCTTCGCCTCGGCGGGTCTTACGCCGTCTCGCTTTCGACCGCGCAGCTTGTCGGCGTCCTGATGATCGCTTTGTTGACATGGATGAACACGCGCGGATTGAGATTGGGCAAGTGGATTCAGAATGTTTTTACGACCGCGAAAACCGGAGCATTGATAGCCTTGATTTTGCTGGGGCTGTTCGTCGGTTATAACGCGGGTGCGGTCGGTGAAAACTTCGGTGATTTATGGACGGTGCGTGGGACTTTGCAGGATGTCGGCGGCGGTGTGACGGCGGTAACGGCGTTCGGTTTGTTCGTCGCGGTGTGCGTCGCGCAAACCAACTCATTGTTTTCCGCCGATGCGTGGAACAACATCACGTTCACCGCCGGAGAAGTCAAAAATCCGCGCCGCAACATTCCGCTTTCTCTCGCACTCGGAACTTTTCTCGTCATCGGATTATATCTTTTGGCGAACTTCGCGTATCTCGTCACCCTACCGATTGAAACGATGAAAGTTGTGCCGAATGACCGCGTGGCGAGCGCGACCGCCGACGTGATTTTTCCCGGCTTCGGAGCGACGATAATGGCGATTGCGATTATCGTTTCGACCTTCGGATGCAACAACGGGTTGATTTTAGCGGGGGCGCGGGCTTACTACGCGATGGCGCGCGACGGACTGTTTTTCCAAGCCGCCGGAGGGTTGAATCGCAACCACGTCCCTGCCGCCGGACTCATCATTCAGGGCATCTGGTCTGCGCTTTTGGTTTTGCCGCGCACCGTGAAAACTGCGGCAAGCGGCGAAATAACATACGGCAATTTGTATGGTGATTTACTGACTTACGTTATCAGTGCCGCGCTTATCTTTTACGTTATGACCATCGCGGGCATCTTCCGTTTGCGCCAAACGCGCCCCGATGCGGAACGTCCTTATAAGGCGTTCGGTTATCCGGTCATCCCCGCGCTGTACATCATCTGCGCGCTGGTGATTGTCATCGTTCTGTTTCTCTACCAAACCGCCGTGACCTATCCCGGTTTGCTCATCGTACTCACAGGCATCCCGGTCTATTTCATCTGGCGCAAAATCGGCGTTCCAGTGCGTGACGCGGAAGGCGAATCGCCCGCCGCGCGTGACCTCGAATGAAAGAGGTTGGAGGTTGGAGGTTAGAGGTTGGTGAAAAGGCAGAACTGGTTTTCACTAACCTCTAACCTCCAACCTCCAACCTCTACGTTCAACTTTTACCTTGACAACCTGTAACCTGTTTGTCACATTCACGCGCACACGAAAAGCACTATAAGTTTCTAACCCCAAGCGACACGCGCAGTTCACGTTCGCAATCGTTTTCAAAATCTAATTCCCTGACTCTGGAGAAGATTAATGGCTAATCCGCTCTTTGCTCGTAAATCTATTTCGCAGCTCAAAGCTGAAGCCGCTGACGAAGGTCACGGCTTGAAGCGCACGCTCTCGGCTTTGAATCTTATGTCGCTCGGCGTCGGTGCAATCATCGGTGCCGGTATTTTCGTTTTGACCGGACAAGCCGCCGCCGCCAATGCCGGACCCGGCATCGCGCTCGCCTTCGTACTCGGCGGTATCGCGTGCGCCTTCGCCGGACTGTGTTACGCGGAGATGGCTTCGACCGTACCCATCGCGGGCAGCGCGTACACTTATGCCTACGCGACGATGGGCGAATTCGTGGCGTGGATTATCGGGTGGGATTTGATTTTAGAATACTCGCTCGGCGCGACGACCGTTGCCATCGGTTGGTCTGGCTACGTCACAAGTTTCTTGCGCGGGATTGGCATCAACATTCCGCCCGAACTTACCGCTGCCCCCGGCACGGCGTTGATAAACATTCCGGCGGAAGTCGGTAATCAACTCAACGTGTCTTCGGGATGGGTCGTCTTAACCGACGGTTTGCGCGAACAACTCGGTGCGGCACTCGCCGCGATGCCGACCGCGACCGCGATTATCAACGTCCCGGCGATGCTTATCGTCGCCTTGGTGACGGTGCTGCTCGTCGTCGGCATACAAGAATCGGCGAACGTCAACAACGTCATCGTGATTATTAAAATCATCGTCGTGCTGGCGTTCATCCTGTTCGGCATCAGCTATGTATCAACGGCTAACTGGATAGTCGCGCCGTATGAAGTGACAAGCACGGTGGACGGTGAAACAGTCCGAAGACTGCTTCCGGGTAATCCTAACGGCGGATTGATTCCGCCCAACAGCGGCGTGTTCGGGGAGTTCGGTTGGAGCGGCATTTTGCGCGGGGCGGGCGTCGTGTTCTTCGCCTTCATCGGCTTTGACGCGGTTTCAACCGCCGCGCAGGAAGCGAAGAATCCGCAACGCGACATGCCCATCGGTATTCTCGGCTCGCTCATCATCTGCACGATTCTCTATGTGTTGGTCGCCATCGTCTTGACGGGTATCGTTCCTTACTCGCAACTCGGCGTGCCTGACCCGATTGCCGTCGGCATTGACCGCATCGGAATAACGTGGCTCTCGCCCATTATTAAACTCGGAGCCATCGCGGGTTTGAGTTCCGTCGTCCTCGTGATGTTGCTCGCGCAACCGCGCATCTTCTTCTCGATGTCGAAAGACGGACTCTTGCCGGGCATCGTCTCGAAGATTCACCCACGCTTCGGCACACCGTACATCACGACGATTATCACGGGTGTGGTCGTGATGATCGCGGCGGGTACGCTGCCGATTTACGTCGTCGGTGAACTCGTCAGCATCGGCACGCTGTTCGCTTTTGCGATTGTCTGCGCGGGCGTGCTGGTCTTGCGTATCACGCAACCGGAAGTCGAACGTCCTTTCAGAACACCGGCGGTCTATTTTGTCGCTCCGGCGGGCGTGCTGGCATCGTTCGCGTTGATGGCAGGGTTGCCGGGCGACACATGGATACGCCTCATCATTTGGATGGCAATCGGCGTTGTGATTTACTTCCTTTACGGAATGCGTCACAGCAAAATCTCGCGCGGCGGGGCGACGAACGACTCCGGCGATAGATAAACGATTGACCGGAAGATTTCGGGAGTATTCAACATCAAAGACGGGCGACGGTTTTCGGGCAACTGAAAACTTGTCGCCCGTCACGTTTATTGAAAACCTTAAATGTGTGGTTTTTTCTTTGCTCCGTCAGGAGCAGTTGAAAATAGCCCAGCGATTCATCGCTGGGAAAGCGATAAGAAATCATATTCAGTCCCGTCAGGGACGACTGAAGCTGCTTCAGTCGTCCCTGACGGGACTACAACCAGATACCTGTCTGTTCCCAGCGATAAATCGCTGGGCTATTATCGCAACGTCCCTCCGGGACTTAAAGCAGAGTGCAAAGAGTCACACATTAGTTGAAATCATCTTCACGCCTGACATGCCACACATCACCCCGCGACTTAGCCACTTTGCGCGCCGCTTGCTTGACGAGTGGAAACGGTGCGCCCTGCCGCGCGAAGGCGAACGGTGCATCGTCGCCGTTTCGGGCGGCGCGGATTCGGTGGCGTTGTGGTTGGCGTTCGACGAGCTATTGAGAGCGAAGCGACTTGAACATGAAACAATCGTCGCGCATCTTGATCACAATTTGCGCGATTCAAGCCCTGATGACGCGGCATGGGTCGCGGCACACGCGGCGAATCTCGGTTATGAATGCATCGTCGGACATGCGGACGTGCGAAGACTCGCGCACTCACAACACGACAATCTGGAACAAGCGGCGCGCGTGGAGCGGTATCGCTTTCTCGCGGAAGCGGCGCGCGAAAGACGTGCGCGATATATCCTTCTCGCGCACACGATTGACGACCAAGCTGAAACCGTACTGCTTAGGTTGATGCGCGGAAGCGCGGGCGGCGGTTTGGCGGCGATGCTTCCGGTGCGCGCGTTTCCCGAAGCGGGCGGTGAAGTGAACATCGTGCGCCCGCTTCTGCTCTGGGCGCGGCGGGCGGATACGGAAGCTTACTGCCGCGATTGTAAAATTGATTTTCGCGTGGATGCGACGAATTTTGATGAGCGGTTGAGTCGCGTGCGCGTGCGTCGCCAGCTTTTGCCTCTGATGCGGACATTCAATCCGGCAATCGTCGAAACTCTCGCACGCACCGCCGCCATGCTTGGCGAGGACGCGAGGCTGCTTGATGCACAGGCTGCCGTTATGCTTCGCACATCGGAAGAAGCAGTTGAAGAAGACGCGAGGCGAAATCAAAGGTTGGGCGGTGAACCGATAAAAGCTTTGAGCGTCACGGCGTTGGGCGAAGTTCCGCGCGCGATGCGGCGGCGCGTTTTGCGCTTGTGGATTGCAAGGTGTCAGGGACACACGAGACGGCTTGAAGCCGTGCATCTCGCCGCGCTTGAAACACTGCTTGAGGGTGAACGTGGCGGGCGTGTGATTGAACTTCCGGGCGGCAATCGCGTGATGCGGCGAAAACGGGTTTTGTATTTTCTGCGACCTTCAGGATAGATGTTCGGCACGGAAGAAAGCACAACGCATGACGTTTGTGCGGCATCCTATGTTGGCTGCCAAATCCGAACTTCACTCATGATGTTTCGGTCGGCAACAGCGATTCTAAACTTAAAGCGACAATTGACGCTCCAGTGAGTTATGATGAGCGTCGGAGGCGAAAAAGATTTTGAGTTCCACAGCGAGACAAATAACTTTTTGGGTGTTCATCGTCATCGGCGCGCTGCTGCTTTTTCAATACGTTTCAAGCACGCAAAACGGCAAGACGCAAAAACTGGATATTACCCAACTGCAAACCAAAATTGACAAGGGCGAAATTAAAGAACTGACTGTCGGTCAATCCGAAGTCACGGCGATTCCGCGCGACCAACCTAAGTTGCAACTCAAAGCGGATTTGAGCAATGAGTTTTATCAAGCTCGCACCGTTGAACTTGCAACGCAGAAGGATGCCAACGGCAATCCGCGCGTTGAAAGCGTCAAATTCGAGCCGACCAGTAACGGCTATCTTCCTACGTTCCTGATCTACTGGCTGCCGTTTATCGTCATCATCGCGTTCTGGCTGTTCATGCTGCGCCAAATGCAGTCGGGCGGCAACAAAGCGATGTCGTTCGGTAAATCGCGCGCCAAGCTTTTGAACAATCAACAGAAGCGCGTGACCTTTAAGGATGTCGCGGGCGTTGAAGAAGCCAAAGACGAATTACAAGAAATCATTGAGTTTTTGAAAGAGCCGCAAAAGTTTCAAAAACTCGGCGGACGTATTCCGAAAGGCGTCCTGATGATGGGTGCGCCCGGAACAGGTAAGACGCTGATGGCGCGCGCCGTCGCGGGCGAAGCAAATGTGCCGTTCTTTTCCATATCGGGTTCGGATTTCGTCGAGATGTTCGTCGGCGTCGGCGCGAGCCGCGTGCGCGACTTGTTCGAGCAAGGCAAGAAGAACGCCCCGTGCATCATCTTCATTGACGAGATTGATGCCGTCGGGCGTCATCGCGGCGCAGGTCTTGGTGGTGGTCACGATGAACGCGAACAGACTTTGAATCAACTGCTCGTCGAGATGGACGGCTTTGAATCGAACGACGGCGTAATCCTGATGGCTTCGACGAACCGACCCGACGTGCTTGATCCGGCGTTGCTCCGACCCGGACGCTTTGACCGTCGCGTCGTCGTCTCGCGTCCCGATGTGCGAGGACGTGAAGGGATTTTGAAAGTCCACACGCGCAAAATTCCGCTCGGAGATAACGTCGAAGTCGGCGTCATCGCGCGCGGGACTCCCGGCTTTACGGGGGCTGACCTTGCGAATCTCGTTAATGAAGCGGCACTCAACGCGGCGCGCCAGAACAAGAAGACCGTGACGATGTACGACTTCGAGATGGCAAAAGATAAAGTCATTATGGGGGCGGAGCGTCGTTCGATGGTTTTATCAAACGACGACAAACGAATTATCGCGTATCACGAAGCGGGACACGCGATTGTCGGCTTGAAAGTTCCGAACGCCGACCCCGTGCATAAGGTGACGATAATCCCGCGCGGCATGGCTCTCGGTGTGACGCAACAACTGCCGGAAGCCGACCGCCATAACTACTCGAAAGATTATCTGCTCGGACAAATCGCTATCTTAATGGGCGGGCGCATCGCGGAAGATGTGTTCTTGGGCAGCATCACGACCGGAGCTTCGAGCGACATCGAACGCGCATCGAGTCTCGCGCGCGCGATGGTCACGGAGTACGGGATGTCGGAATTAGGTCCGCTCGCGTTCGGTAAAAAAGAAGAACAGATTTTCTTGGGACGAGAAATCACACAACATCGTGACTTCTCGGAAGACACCGCGATTAAGATTGACCAAGCCGTCAATCGCCTCGTGCAAGAACAGTATGACCGTGCGAAAACCATTATCACTGAAAACCGTGACGCGATGGTTCGCTTGTCGGAGATGTTACTTGAGCGTGAAACTCTGGATGCCGTGCAGATTCGTCGCGTCGTCGCGGGCTTGCCGCTTGATGACGACGCGCCGCAAATCTCGCCCGACGACCAAGAGCAAAAAGGTTTGCCGGAACCGACGGCGAATAAGTTGAAACCGATTCTGCCGCCTATCGGCGGCAGTAATCCGGCGACGGCGTAAAGCCAAAGGATGAGGTGAGGGATAAAGGTTTAAGTAGTCTCTCGTTTGATTTGAAAGATGCCGTGAATCGTGAAAGCGATTTGCGGCATCTTTGTTTTTCCGAAACAGGTGTGATGTATGCGTGAGTGGAAAATCAAAGGGCGTTCGTTGAAGTGTGAAGGGCGCACGTTGGTGATGGGTATTTTGAACGTCACGCCCGACAGTTTCAGCGACAGCGGCGGGCGTGATGTCGGCGTGCATGATTATGTGATACGCGCCGAAAAGATGATTGATGAAGGCGCGGACGTTATAGACATCGGCGGCGAATCCACACGTCCGGGCGCGGGCGTAGTGAGTGTCGAAGAAGAAGCGCGGCGCGTGCTGCCTGTAATTAAAGAATTGATAAGCAAACACGCGCACACTATTTCGGTTGATACGACGAAAGCGGAAATCGCAAGCCGCGCGTTGGATGCCGGAGCAAGCATCATCAATGATATTTCGGGCTTGCGTTTCGCGCCGGAAATTGCCGATCACGTCGCCACGCATGAAGCCGGACTCGTTCTTATGCACTCGCTCGGCACACCGCAAACTTTGCACACCGTCGCGCCCGTCGAAGACATCTTGAAACATGTTCAAGATGATTGGCGGCGCGGCATCGCGGAAGCTTTGCGGCGCGGTGTGCGTCGTGAAGCAATCGCGCTCGATCCGGGCTTCGGCTTCGGTAAAACATTCGAGCAGAACATCGAACTTCTTGCGCGATTCGATGAACTCGTCACGGCGTTCGCGGATTTTCCGATTCTTGCCGGAACGTCGCGCAAACGCTTTATCGGAAAGTTGTTAAACGATGCACCGACGGGTGCGCGGCTTCACGGCACGATGGCGACGGTTTCGGCGGCGGTATTCGCGGGCGCGAAAGTTGTGCGTGTGCATGACGTGCGGGCGGCGGTGGAAACGGTGCGCGTGTGCGATGCGATATTGACAGTTTAGAGAGTGAATCGTATCGTGCGATGCCTTACATATAATGCCTTTACATATCGCAAGATTTTGGAAGAAAGCTGTTGTGATGATTGTTTCTAAATTCAGATTGTCGTGGCGGGTGTGCGCTCTTACTTTCGTGCTTTTTTGCGGACTCGGCGCGAGCGAATGCTATAAGCCTGTGCGTCGTGCGGGATTGCCCGCGCGCATTAAGACGATTGCTGTTCCGGCGTTTCAAAACGACGCTTTGCGTTATCGCATAGAGACGCGCTTTGCTTCCGCCGTTGCCGATGAAATTATACGGCGCGGGGGCGGGTTGCGGGTTCAAGCGGAAGTGGAAGGCGCGGACGCGGTGGTTGACGGCGTGATAAAGAATTTCACTTTTTCCGGCGTGTTGCTTGACGCGCGCGGGCGCACGCGCGTCTTTGAAGTCACGGTTGTCGCCGCCGTCACGGTACGCGACCAAATCGAGAATCGCGTGCTGTACGACAATCAGAATTATGTGTTTCGCGGCGAGTTCGAGTTTGCCAACGACCCGCGCACTTTCTTCAATGAGGAAGACCCGGCGATTGAACGCCTCTCGCGCCTGTTTGCCGAAAGCTTGGTTTCGACCGTGACAAACGGTTTCTTGGTCAACAACGGTTTATGAGCGCGCATTCACGCGAAGATTTGCGGCGCGCCCTCGCCGCGAAAAACATCGAACCGCTTTATCTGCTTTACGGAGCGGAAGACTTTTTGCGTGACCGTGCGGGGCGTGCGATTACCGATGCCGGACTCGCAGGAGCGGCAGCACCGGCGTTCAACGAAGCGACATACAACTTAAATGCGAACGACGTGCAAGCGGTAATCGCGGCGGCGGAGCAGTTGCCGATGATGGCGTCGCGGCGCGTGGTGCGCGTCACGGATTTTACGAAGATGAGTGAGCGGGACGAAGAGATTCTCGTCCGCTATGTGACCAGACCGGCGACGACGAGCGTCGTTATCTTTGTCGCGGACGAACTCGATAAGCGGCGTCGTTTGAGTAAAGCCTTACTCGATGCGTGTTATGCGGTTGAATTTTCGAGACTCGCTTCGGCGGAACTGGCGGCATGGGGACGTTCGAGCCTGAAAGAATCGAAGGCGACGATTGACGACCGCACGCTCGCGCACGTCATCGCCCTCGTCGGCGCAAACGCCCGTGCGCTCTCGACCGAACTCGGCAAACTGGCGACCGCCGCCCTGCCTTCGGGTCACATTACTTTTGATTTAGTCGAAGCATTGACCGCGCGTTCAGGTGAACTATCGAATTTTGAACTTGCCGACCGCCTCATCGCGGGTGAGCGTCGCCGCGCCCTTGAGACTTTGCAAATCTTGTTTGAAGATAAAGCCGAACCCTTGATGCTGCTCGGTTTGATTGCGAGTCAGTACCGCCGTTTGAGTTTGGCAAAAGAGATGATGGCGGCGGGCGCACCGGAAACGGAAGTCTTTCGCGTCATCAGTCTGCCGTTTGGTAAGCGTAAAGATTTTCTGGCGACCGCGCGCCGCGCCGATGCCGCACGCCTCGCGCGTGGAATCATCCGCATCGCGGAAACGGACGTGGCAATCAAGACTTCACTCGGCGGCGGCGGCGCAAGCGGGTCGCGGCTTCAATTGGAGATGCTCGTCGGTGAATTGACCGGAGAACAAACATCTTCCGCCGCTTCATACCACGTCAAAAGATGAAAATATCGTTTGACGCACAACGCGAAATAGGACGAAATTAAGATTATGGACAACGCACCGCTTGCCAAGACCGCGCCTTACGAAGTCAGTCCGCCGCGCTATTCCGTGTCGCCGCAGATGGTGACGACCGCCTTCGAGATTCCCGGCTATCGCGTTGTGCAGAATTTGGGCGTGGTGCGCGGCATCGTCGTGCGCTCGCTTTCTATCGTCGGCACGCTCGGTTCGACCTTTCGCACACTCGTCGGCGGCAACATCATTGGCTTCACACGGCTATGTGAACAGACGCGCCGCGAAGCGTTCGAGATTATGGTTCAGCACGCGACCGAGATTAACGCCAACGCCATCATCGGAGCGCGTTATGACGCAACGGAAGTGATGAGCGGCGCGACGGAAGTTCTCGCTTACGGGACTGCGGTTGTGGTCGAACCTGTGGATTCAAAGGGGATTTATGATTCTTGATTAAACCCTCTTAGGACTTTCTCAAATTCGAGATTTCAAATTTGAAATTTCAAATTAAGAAAGGATACGACCAAAGAGGAAAACGAAAATGAGAAAGTCCTACCTCTTATAAGTTGAATTGAGCCGCCTGAATCATCACCAAAATTAAACTGATAGACAACCCCTATTTGATTATGCTAAAGATTGAAGTGTCGAGATTGTCCTCAATCCGACACCATCCGACGCTGTTAAGGCTTACCCGTTTCGCCGCACCTTACATAACGTACTCCCGCCGCTCTCCCTATCGTTTAGAGTTTATCTCTGCCGTCCCATTACGCCTTCTCGTATGCACACACTGTATCAAGCCTTGCTCGCGCAACACTCGCGTCAATTGACGGCGATGCAGTGTGCCGGACAAACCATCGCGCGGCTTCATCAATACTTTGAAGACGTGGTGTTGGAAAACAATCTTTCGGCACTCGTCGTAGAGAGTTTGCCTTTGGTTAAGGAACGCCCGATGCGCGACATCGCGCGGGTTCGTGATGTCGGACGTGCCGCACGCCACTCGTTCTTTTTCGTCGCTCCCGAAGACGAATTGGCTAACATCCCGTTGCGCTTAAACGAGCATGACCGCGAACCGATTTTAATCAAACGCGACTCCCGACAAACTTCACTCGAACGCTTCGTCGTTATCGCCGATGCGCGCTTCTCCGCCCTGCTTGCGACCATCACCAATCCATCGGAAAACGGGGCAAGCACGCGCGACGATGTTATCTGGACGTTTGAACCGGACATTGTATATTCCGCCCTCGAATACTTGATGGCGCGCATTTCGGCTGAGCGTCCGTTTCAGGCGACGGAGTTTTCAGCCGCCGTGCGGAAGTGTATGCCGAAAGCGACGTCGCTTCAGTTGACGGTTTCGGTTACGACCAAACTCGCCCGCTTGCTTCAAGAACAGGCGGGACGCGAAATCGCCGTCGGACGCATTGCGACCGCGATTCGTAGTTCGTTAGAACTCGAAGATATTTTGAAAACGACGGTGGATGAAGTCGGCGGGGCGTTGAACGTACAGCACTGCGCGTTGCGCGTCGAAGGTGAAAACACCGCTCCCGCGCTTTCCACTTTCTACTTCCGCGACGCCGAAAACGATAATGACCGCACGGAACTCGAAGGCGATTTGAATGCTTACAGCGTGCGGCTCGGCGGACGACTCAAAAACTATGTGCGCGACGGGCGCAACCATGCCGCGATGATGAAAACCGCCGGATTGGAAGACGCGCAGAACGTGCGACCCGTCGCCGCCGTGCCGCTCTTTTACGGCGAGCGTTGCATGGGGGCGTTGATGGTGCGCTCCGACGATGAGATGCGCGTGTGGGAAGAATCCGAGTTGCAACTGCTCCGCACGGTTGCCGACCAAGTTACGGTCGCCGTCAATCACGCGCGCCTTTACGCCGAAAAGGAACAACAGGCACTGACCGACGGACTCACGGGCTGCGTCAACCGTCGTCAATTCGAGATACAGCTTGAGCGTGATATTCAGCTTGCGACACGTTCGCGTCAACCGCTTTCGCTTATCATGCTCGACATTGACCACTTCAAACGCATCAACGACACGCACGGACACGGCGCGGGCGACGACACGTTACGCATCTTTGCCGATGTTTTGCGTCAAGAACTGCGCGGCATTGACACCGCCGCCCGATATGGCGGCGAGGAGTTCGCCGTCATCCTGCCACAAGCCGACCTCGAAGGAGCGCGCCGCGCCGCCGAACGACTCCGCGAACGCATCAGCAAAACCGATATTCCGCTTGCCGGTCACATCACCGCGTCGCTCGGCGTGGCGACCTTCCCGCTTCACGCCTGTACACGCGAACAACTCGTGCTGACCGCCGACCGCGCCCTTTATGATGCCAAACATTCGGGACGCAATCGCGTCTGCACTCCCGAATCTTCGACAACCGATGTCACAAGCGAAATGTTCGATGCCCTCGAACACCCGCTGACCGATGCGGAAGTCGTTCACCTTTCCGATTCCGCGCCGTTGCATTAGCGTGAGGCGCGACATGAGTAGTAAAAACTTTAGCCACGAACCAACTGCATGTTGATTCGTGGCTAAAGTTTTGCCTTGCGGCAAGCTTGCGCGCTAACCATCAACTAGAAAGACTCTATACGTTTTTTGCTAGCTGTATTTAGAGGAAGATGTTGAGCTGCCATTTTTTTAGCTATGTCGGTAGCGTCAACTTTCCAGTCACCGTTCTCAAAAACATAACGGTTGTTATAACCATTCACTTTCAACGTAACATCTTTGTCATTGACAAACTCTATAGCGGCAGAATCAACCGTAGCTTGTACCATTTCTTCAATCTGATTTCGTGGTACACCCTTAATTTTGCTCACAACTTTATTCATACCAAAGTCGAAAAAGCTGTCGCCGTCAACAACACCTGCTTGTTTCAATTCATCCACAAATTCCGTGTTCGATTTCAACTCGGTGTAAATCACTTCCCATATCTCTTTCGAGCGACGCGACATAGACGATTTGAGAAGCGGCAAATCCCCGGTCAATATCGCCATTGTTGAATCGCGCGCCACAGCGCGAATCCTCTTTTCTTGCTGACTTCGATTGTTACCTGAACCCGTTTGCGCTGTCGCCCATCCTACACTGCTCATCATCAAGGCGAACACAATAACAAACGATAAGGTTGATACTTTTCTTTTCATAGACATTTCCTTGTCGCAATGTTAATCCGACCATCTCTAATTTTCCCCGCGCTTCTTTATCGCAATCATACTTTCGAGCGAACTGTAAATCTGCAAGTACATCTGCGTTTCGCGCGGTATCAGCGTGCGCCAACCGTTGCCGCCGCGATTGATGTATCTGCCGAGTTTGACGGGATTCGAGTTGTATCCGGCGGCGACGAGTTCGGGACACGATGCCATTTTGGTTTGATACGCGAAATTGACATCCGCATTTTTCAGCAGGTTGTCCCAAGTCATCTGCATGTACAACAACATCGCTTCGAGGGCGTTGCCGTGATTACGCATTCCGGTCACGAAATCGGGATTGAGTCCGACCGCCGGATAAATGTTTCGCATCATCTGATACGTCGCCGGAATCATCTGCACCATGCCGCCCGCCCCCGCCGTACTCACCGAATAACGATAAGTGTCGAGTTTGTTCAAAGCGTACAAAGCATAAACTTCTTCATAGAGTTCGCGGCGGCTTTGGGTTAAAAACCTTTGGTGGTCAACGTGTTCGACGACGGCGAGACGCTCCGCGATGTCAAGGACTTCAGGAGTGATAGTGTGACCTTTATCTTTCAAACGCTTCGCCGCGAGTTCGATCATCGTGTGAACATAGTTCTGCCCGTCGCGCACCAGTTCCGGCGAAATCAACGTCGGATGCGCCGATGTGTAATAAGCCATTTCGCGGAATCTGCCGAATTTCTCAATCGGATATTCGACGACGAGCGGCATCAACTGGCGTCCCGATAAATCGAAAATTGCGATTGCCGTGTTGACAAAGTTCGGACGCAAAACGCGGACGCGCACAGGCAAGCCCTGCACCGTCGTCACGGGTATCTCCATTCCGCGTTTGAGGAACGAACTTTTCGGAACGCTCAACGTGTGAACCTGCGATGAATCGGGGTCAAGCGCGGCGAGCGTCACGAAGTAAAGATTCGGCGTCGTGCCAACCGAACTTGTGAGCGCGGTTAACTGCACACGCCCGCGAAGCACGCGCTTGGCTTCCTGCGTGTGTTCGTCAATCTTGTTCGGAGCAATAGGCTTGAGCGGTTTGAGAGCGACAAACGGAAGCGGCGTCGGCGTGAACTGCGAAGTTAAACTTCCGGCGACGTTTGGCGATGCGGCGGTGACGGGCGCACCGATTGTGCCTGACGGTTTAACCTGCATCGTGTTTATCAACGACGGCGATGATGACGGTGACGGCGACGGTTTTGGCGTGACGATGTTGGGTTGCGCCATCGTCGTAGTCTGTGTCGCCGTTGCGGAGGCGTTCGGCTTTGCCGTCTGCGCGGGTGTCGTCACGGTGCGCGGACGCACGGCGGGCAGTGTTGTGTTCGGGGTTTGCGCGAACGCGAGCGGAGCGGCGACGGTCAATAGCGCGGGCAATAAAAATCGTTTCATCGTGTTTGGTTATGTTTCGTGAAATGGAATTGATGACGTGGATGCGTGCAAGTAGGGTTTCCTGCGTGCATCGGGACTTTTAGATTCGCGGCTTAACCCAACGGTTGTCAAGTCTTAATTGCAACCGTTTCGTAAAACTATTCAAGCTGCTTCCTTAATGAATAAGTCAATATGTACCAATACGTTTCAGCCATTGGGCATTATGACCGCCTCATATAGTTCACATTCATAACGTCAATATGAACTCTCACGAAACAGTCACATTGCCGCTTGTTATTCGTGTACCGGGTTTGTAGTATCACTCTTGTGCCGCAAGTTTCCACCAAAGCGCGCCGCAAGTTCTACCCCAAATCTTACCCGCTTCATAAAAGCACAATTTAAGAGTACCCGGAGGTTAGCACCGCATTGATGCTTTCACGTTCTATGTTCCCCCGCGCCCTTGCCGTTTGTATCGGATTAGTGACACTGGCAATACCTGCCGCCGCTCAAACACAGGAAGCTGAAACCTTCAGTACCGCGACGCGCCCGCGCCTGACCAACACCGTCGTTTCGCGCTCCGCGATGAGCGCGCCGACTTTGGAAAACGACATCGTTATCGTGTCTGAAGCCAAGCCCGCTACCTCACAAGCCGCCTACCCCGACATTCCGCAATTCGTCGCTCCGAAAAACTTCGTGCCTTCGTTCGGTTCGTCACATCTTGACCAGATGTTGCTCGCCGCGATTGAAAACCGCATCGGCACGCCTTACGTCTGGGGGGCTTCGGGTCCAACGGGTTTCGATTGTTCCGGCTTCGTATGGAGTGTGTATCGTTCCGCGAACATCGGTTTTGAACGCACCAACGCGCGCACCCTGTGGTCACGCTTCGCTCCGGCAAGTGAATCGGAACGGGGACGCTTCGGCACCCTCGTGTTTTTCAAAGACCTGACGCATATGGGCATCGTCGCCGACGACCGTGGGTTTTATCACGCTTCGTCAAGTCAGGGCGTGACCTATTCGTTGTTCGATGAATACTGGTCATCGCGCGTTGACGGCTTCCGCGTCATTCCCGCCGCCCGCGTCATGCTCGCTTCCGCCGAATAATTTCCGTAAAACGCTTTCACCGTATCGCCTCTTTTACAATCTCAAACTTCTAAAACGGAAGCCGCCGCGAACACAAATGTTCAGCGACGGCTTCCGTTTTTTTGAGACAAAACTTTTCAGTGCTTGTTCTTTCAGTGCTTGTTCATCGCTCCGGCGAGAAACCCGGCACGCGGTTCTTTATCGCGGGCTTCCCACACGACCACGATTTTATCAAGCGCAATAAAGCACGTCTGCTCATCTTCATCGCGCATCTCGACCAAACCATTCACAACCTTCACCACTTCGCCGCGCAGACTCACCGCCCCGCTGCACAACACATCTATATGCTTGCCCGTCATTCCATTCAACATATCTTCCATCGCATTCATCTCCTAAACCTATAGTTTCAATTCTTAGCAAACCACCTGACCCGTCCCACTTTCGCCCTTCTACTTTCGCCTTTCTACTTTCCCTCCGGCGTCCATTCCCAAACACTCTCACCGCCGACCTGTTCCGCTTCTGGCGGTTCGACAAAAGTAATCTTAAAGAGCGGTAACACGCGAGTGTCGTTCTGTTGTTTCAACTCGAAGCGATAGACATCGTAATAAGAACAGCGCGTGCGGTTCGGATACTCACGACACACGGCGGGACGCGCGTGATATATGCCACACCCGCGCGTTTTCTTATCTAAGAACTTGCATGACTCGCCGAGCAAAGGATCGCTCGCTCGCCTCAAAACGCGCTCACCCGATTCTTTGTGAATCTTCGTGTACCGCCGCGCCGCTACTTCATGCGTCACACCGAAATACTTGGCGAGACGATTCAAATCGCGCTTACTGATTGCGACGCGCTCATAAATCGAACAACAGAACGCCGGACATTTATTGCAATCGAAATGTACACGCGGGCTATCGTCCGTCACCTTCTTGCTTTTAAGCTTTTGCCCCGCGAGTTCGTTATCCGCAACCCCGACATCCTTGATTTGCTTGCTCATCGCTCACCCGCTTAATCGCTGCTCAACTAACGCCGCTTCGATTTTTCATATTCGCTCAACAACAACTCCATAAACTCATCGCGCCGATCATACAATCGCTTCGGCTCGCGCGGTTCATGACGTGTTAGGGCATACGCCGTGATGATTGGCAGCGCGACCGTTGAATCAACATAACATACCACCGCATCCGGCAAACGCTCAGGGTCAACCTTGCCCCACGACACTGCCTCGCCCGGAGTCGCGCCGGAAAGTCCGCCCGTGTCGGGACGCGCGTCCGTGATTTGCAAAAAGTAATCATGCCCGCGTTCATCTATGCCTAAGACTTCTTGAATCTGCGGCTCGGTTTGAAGCATAAAGTTTTTAGGTGAACCACCGCCCAAGATAAAGACCGCCGATTTGCCGCCGTGCTTTCTGCCTTTATCGCCTTTGCCGTGAATCGCTCCGCGCTTCGCCGCCAGCACAATCGCCGCCGTTTCATTCACATCCAATGACGGGTCGAAGGCGAGTTTGTTTCCTTGCAGGGCTTTCGCCGCGACGTTCATGCCGATGCTCGAATCTCCCGGAGATGAAGTGTAAATCGGCACACTGTATTCAAAGGCAGCCGCGAGTAAAGATTTCTTCTTGATGCCCAACTTGTTTTCGCGTTCGCGTACATACTTGCCGCACAGATAATGAAACTCGGCGGTCGACATCGTGCGCTGAAACTCTTCGCCCTCAATTAGGCGACGGAAAAACTCGTCCGTGTCGAGCAGCACCGAGTAATCAAAAAAGATGTCATAGATACGAACGACCTCTTCTTCGCGCAACACAATATCGGAAAGCGTCGCGCTGCCTTGATGAAGGTCAAGCCCGATACCGAAGTGCGCGTCGTGATAGAGGTTCGCCCCCGTCGAGATTATCCAATCCACGAAGCCCGCTTCGATTAAAGGGATGAGAGCCGAAATGCCAAGCCCCGCCGGAGTCAGCGCGCCCGTCAGCGACATGCCGACGGTCGTATCGGGTTCGAGCATCTTCTGCGTGAACAGTTGTGAAGCTTCGCGGAGTCGCGCCCCGTTGTACGCGATGAAAGCATCGTCAACCAAATCGGCAACCGTGATGTTCGCCTCAATCGGTCGCGGGTCAATGCGTTTGCCGCTTAAATAACTGCTTTTCTTTTTTGCCACTGGTTTAATGTTTTGACTTTGTGATGTTGGAAATAAATTGATTCGCCGCTCTGCCTGATTTCAGGTTGCGCGCTGATGTCTGGACACATCCTCGTCCCGTCAGGGACGTTTGATGATAGCCCAGCGATTCATCGCTGGGGAATAAGCAAAGCATCCGGCAAGTCCTGTAGGGACGGTTGAAATCTCCGCACGCCGTGCCTCTCAGCCGTCCCTACGGGACTAGATTCATGGCTGTCATGCTCCCCCAGCGATGAATCGCTGGGCTAAACTCACCCGTCCCTACGGGACAATTTGAAAAGTGTCCCAACATCAGGTTGCGCTCCTATTTAATAAGGATGCAGCGCGGCGCGCTCACAAGCCCAACTCTTTGACAACTTGGTCAAAGGGTTTCGTGCCGTTGATGCGCGCGTCTTCAATGGCAGCCCTCGCGTCCCGAAGGTCTTCGGCGTCCTCTTCTTCGCTCGTGTAATCTTCCGTGTTCTCAAGCAA
>JBGTMR010000399.1:0-1661 GCA_041743485.1 Pyrinomonadaceae bacterium | reverse complement strand
TCAAGATGTTGCTGCCGGGCGTCGAAGAACTGCTCGAACTTACGGGACAGGGCGCGGTAATCAATCCGAAGTATTTCCATATCTCAATCGAAACCTCGCTCATATTCGTTCTTGTCGTGCTGGTCGGGTCAATCGTCGGGTCACTTGTTTTTCCGGCGCGCGTGAAGATGAGTGACACACCGATGCCGGACGCGATGAATATGGATAACAAGCGAAAATAGATTGCCGCCCAAGTGCTGATAGGCTGGCGAACGCGAAAAGGGTTGATGCGCGGTTCGCCCGTGTGCTAAGTTGGAAGTCAGGCGGTAGCTTCCTTTATCGCCCGACTCGAACAAGCGACCTCAAACAAGTCACGCTCACTACCTTTCACTTCCTCATCTACGGGTTCGATTTCCAGCTAAATTTTTCAAAGCCGTCGCGCGCTTTCACTTCGCCGCGTGCCGACAGGCTTCCTCTCTTGTCTCCCTTCTCGACTTACGCACCATGAGTACCTCACAAAATCAGTTCAACCTCGAATGGTGGATAATTCAAAAGCGGTTCGTGTATCTGCTGGCATTTCTGCTCGTCGGCGGCGGCGCGGTGGCGGGCGGCAGTTATTACTTGAAAAATTACGGCGACGCGCTCGGTGCGAATCACGCAAGTCTGCCGACGGGCGCGCGTTTCGATTCGTTTGAAGGTGACGTGCGCGTGATTCGCGCGCAGACACGCGAAACAGTCGAAGCGAACAACGGGCTGGGATTAGAACCCGGCGACATCGTACAGACACAGGAAAGCGGGCGCGCGCGCATCCTGTTGATTGATGGTTCGACATTGCTTGTGCGTCCGAACAGCGTTGTACAGATTCGTGATAACGAGAATATGGACGGCAATGGAACGCGGGTGCGCGTCGCGGTGGATAGAGGACTCGTCAACGTGCGAACCGCCGCGCTTAGTTCCGGGCAAACCAACGTCGTCGAAACCAAACTGACCCAAAACCGCATCGCCGCCGAAACCGGAGCGACCTTCGGCGTGCGCGATGACAACTCCGAAGACATCCGGGTCGCTTCCGGCTCAATCGAAACCACAACGCGCGACGGTGCGAAGACCAACGTACAGGGCGGCGAGTACGTCGCGGTCACGGCTTCGGGACGCATCGCGCGCGTTGAAAAATTACTTGACCCGCCGATGCCAATCGCTCCGCGTGACCTTCAAAGAATCTTCGTTACTGCCGGACAGAACACGGCGGATGTCACTCTGCGCTGGCAAAAACACGCGGGGGCGATGACGTATCAGGTTGAGGTCGCCACCTCGCCGTTCTTCGTCGCCGCCGGACGGGTCAGTCAACGCGGTCAGTTATCCACAAGTGAATTTGATGTCGGCGCGCTCAAACCGGGAGCGTATTATTGGCGCGTGCAGACGAGCGGTGCATCGGGTCAAACAAGCGAATGGTCTGAAGGACAAAAGTTTGTCGTCGCCACGCCCGCCACCACCGAACAGCGAGTCGAACTGCGCGACACGAGTGTTGAATACGTCGCCGGAACGATTTACATTTTGCGCGGACGCGCCGCACCGGGCAACACCGTGCGCGCCGAAGGACGACACACGATGGTTTCAAGCAACGGCTTTTTCCAACTTCAAGTGACGTGTCCGCGCGGAGCGTCCGCCGTCAATGTCGAAGTCGA
>JBGTMR010000398.1:0-1631 GCA_041743485.1 Pyrinomonadaceae bacterium | reverse complement strand
GCGGTTGCTGGAAGTCTGACGTGACCATGCATCAAGCACGCCGGAGATGAGCCAGCGCGGTATGCGTCCGGCGGAATCGGCAAGCGGCGTGTCGTGAATCTTCGCGTCAAGCAGCAGATGCGCGAGTCCGACGGCGCACATAACCCACGTCATACGCCGTTCATCCGTGCCGAGAAAGTAAGCCCAATCGAAATCTGCGGGACGTGATTCAATCGCCGCCGCGATGTCGCACAACCAGATTGGTCGCCACGCTCCGTGTTTGAAAAAATGAAAACAGAGCAAGCGCAAATGGTCTTCCGCGCTCATCGTCAAGGCTGTCATTTCGCCGATTGGGATTGAACGCGCGCGATTGTGAAACGTCGCAAAGTCGCGCTCGTATCGCTTGCCGCCTTCTTCGTGAAGGTCAACCATTAAACCGTCAACGCCGAGTTCGAGGAGCAAGCTTTGCGCCTTCGGGTAGTTGCTTGCGGAGACAAGCAAGTCAATGTCGCCAAACGGTCGAAGGGCGGTTTCGGGATAGGTGACGGCGTTGACCCAACCCTTGAAAATCAAGGTCGGGATATGACGTTGGTTGAATGCGGTGAGGATGCGCTTGATGCGCTTTTCGTTGATTGTCGAATGCAGTGTGTGCAGACGATAAGCTTGGTGAAGTTCATCCGCCGCCGGAAAGTTTCGCGCTTCGGATTGTGGATTGGAGTGTACGATGCGCCACCATGCCAATGCTCCGGCACTGGTCGTCAAAAGAGGTTGAACGACAACGGCGAGTCGGGCTTCGGAAATCTCTAGACGGGGCGGCGTCGCGCGCCACGCTCCGGTGAGAATCTTAGCCAACAACTCGCCGCAGGTTTTCTTGCTGTTAGAAGTCAGAGCCATTTAACGACAAGGCGGATAATTCACATCAACAACGTGCTTCGCCGTTAAGGAAACTAATTGCAAATACCGGTACTAGGACAAGTTCCAGTTCGGCATTGCGTCGTGTTACCCGGTGTGCAGGGAGTACCTTGACCACCGCCGGTCGCGGCTTGCGCGGCGGTCGGGGCGATGATTGCCGTGACGGTCGGAATCGCAATCGCGGCGGTGATGCCGAGTGTGCGAAGCGCGGCGCGGCGCGAGACACCCGACGGCATTCCGGCGGGACGCGCAACGACTTCCTTCAATAAACCTTGCCTGGTCAACTGGTCTAAGCCAAGCCATACCACTTCATCGGCAACCGGCGCATCGTTCAGACGCTCCAATTTACGTTTGAGTCCGGCGACATCCGTGCGACCGTCGCACGCCGACCAAATCAGGCTGGCGGTTTCATTGAGGCAGAAGGCTTTGTGCGTCTGCTCGTCATAGACAAGAGTTTCGCCGTCAAGATTTTGCACCACCAAACCTTCGGTGCGGGCGGTGGGACAAAGTGAGGCGTGTGGGCGAGCGTTGTGTGTCGTCATTCGATTCTCCTTCAATCAACTTTCGGTAAGATGTGACAGATATAGTTTAGCGTTTAGTGAATCGCACCGATTGCGGGTGCGGCGTAAGTGGTGCGTTGAGTTTTGAAGATATACCACGCTGTCGCGTTTTTGAAAAGAAGCCGAAGCTAGTTGTCAAAATTTTGAAGCGTCGTATTTTCCACGTTCGACTTTCAGAAG
>JBGTMR010000397.1:0-1631 GCA_041743485.1 Pyrinomonadaceae bacterium | reverse complement strand
GCGGTTGCTGGAAGTCTGACGTGACCATGCATCAAGCACGCCGGAGATGAGCCAGCGCGGTATGCGTCCGGCGGAATCGGCAAGCGGCGTGTCGTGAATCTTCGCGTCAAGCAGCAGATGCGCGAGTCCGACGGCGCACATCACCCACGTCTTACGCCGTTCATCCGTGCCGAGAAAGTAAGCCCAATCGAAATCTGCGGGACGTGATTCAATCGCCGCCGCGATGTCGCACAACCAGATTGGTCGCCATGCTCCGTGTTTGAAGAAATGAAAACACAGCAGACGCAAATGGTCTTCCGCGCTCATCGTGAGCGTGGTCATCTCGCCGATTGGAATCGAACGCGCGCGATTGTAAAACGTCCTAAAGTCGCGCTCGTATCGCTTGCCGCCTTCTTCGTGAAGGTCAACCATTAAACCGTCAACACCGAGTTCGCGGAGTAAGCTTTGCGCCTTCGGGTAATCGCTTTCGGAGACAAGCAGGTCAATATCGCCGAACGGTCGGAGGGCTGTTTCGGGATATGTAACAGAGTTGACCCAACCCTTGAAAATCAAGGTCGGAATACCCCGTTGGTTGAATGCAGTGAGGATGCGCTTGATGCGCTTTTCGTTGATTGCCGAATGCAGTGTGTGAAGACGGTAAGCTTGATGAAGTTCGTCGGCGATTGGAAAGTTTCGTGCTTCGGATTGCGGGCTGGATTGTACGATGCGCCACCATGCCAAAGCTCCGGCACTGGTCGTCAAAAGCGGTTGAACGACGACGGCGAGTTGGGCTTCGGAAATCTCCAGAGGGGGCGGCATCGCGCGCCACGCTCCGGTGAGAATCTTAGCCAACAACTCGCCGCAGGTTTTCTTGCTGTTATATGTCAGAGCCATTTAACGACAAGCAGATAATTCAAATCAACAACGTGCTTTGCCGTTGGTAGAAACTACGGGCAAACACCGTTGCTCGGACATGTTCCACTCTGGCATTGCGTCGTGCTGCCCGGTGTGCAGGGAGTACCACTGCCGCCGCCGGTCGCGGCTTGCGCGGCGGTGGGGGCGATGATTGCCGTGACGGTCGGAATCGCAATCGCGGCGGTGATGCCGAGTGTACGAAGCGCGGCGCGGCGCGACACGCCCGACGACATTCCGGCGGGACGCGCGACGGCTTCTTTCAGTAAACCCTGTTTGGTCAACTGGTCTAAGCCGAGCCACACGACTTCATCGGCGATTGGTGCATCGTTCAGACGCTCCAATTTACGTTTGAGTCCGGCGACATCCGTGCGACCGTCGCACGCCGACCAAATCAGGCTGGCGGTTTCATTGAGGCAAAGGGCTTTGTGCGTTTGCTCGTCATAGATAAGAGTTTCACCGTCAAGATTTTGCACCACCAAATTTTCGGTGCGGGCGGTGGGACAATGTGAAGCGTGCGTGCGAGCGTTGTGTGTCGTCATTCGATTCTCCTTCAATTAACTTTCGATAAGATGTGACAGATGTAGTTTAGTGTTTAATGAATCGCACCGATTGCGGGTGCGGCGTAAGTGGTGCGTTGAGTTTTGAAGATATACCACGCTGTCGCGTTTTTGAAAAGAAGCCGAAGCTAGTTGTCAAAATTTTGAAGCGTCGTATTTTCCACGTTCGACTTTCAGAAG
>JBGTMR010000396.1:0-2621 GCA_041743485.1 Pyrinomonadaceae bacterium | reverse complement strand
GTTAAAGGTTGACCGCCCGTGCCGCCGAAACCTGTGACGCGAATGATGGGCAAACCGCGTCCAAACTCGTTCTGCGGCGCACCGTTCGGCAGACCGATGGTCGCGGGGTCAATATCCGTCCCGTTCGGTATCGGGTTGCGTTGACGGTTTAAGCCGAATCGAAATTCGTTGATGACGGTGGGGCTGAAAGTCTTGGTGTATGAGACGGCGACGGATTGACGGCGTTCGGGATTCGGAAACGGAAACGCCGGTAGCGAAGCCGAAACGAAGAAGATGTCGAACGGATAGAACTGCCTCTGGTCGTCGTAGAGATAGCGCACGGTCACGGCGTCGCGGTCGCTCAAATAACTGTCGGTGCGAATCGTGAACGCATCTTCGTTCATGCGCTGAATGCCGTTGGCAATGTAGTTCGCGCCCGCCCGCGTCGCGTTCGGAAGCGGGATGAAGCCTTCAAGCACACGACGCGAAATAGGGGCGATGCGGTTCGAGATGTCGAGCGTCGCGGGTGAGCCGTCGGCGTTGCGATAGTTGATAAGCCCCGCGCGTTGCGTTTGCGTCGGCAGATTCGATGCGAAGGGTCCCGTGCCTTGACGGACGCGGTTGCCTTCGTAGTTGCCGAAGATGAAATGCTTATCACGCTTGAGCCTGCCGCCGAAGGTCGCCCCGAATTGATTCTGCTTGAGGATGGTGCGCGGCAGATTGTTCGCGTTGTTGAAATAATCGTTCGCGTCGAGTTTGTCGTTACGGAAAAATTCATAAACCGAACCGTGATAATCGTTCGTCCCCGACTTGGTGATGAGGTTGACGATTGAGCCGGAGAAGCGTCCGAACTCGGCATTGAACACACTCGTCTGTAATTGAAATTCCTGCGTCGCTTCGACAAGCGGCGGGAACGCGATAACGCCTTGTTCGGGGACATTGATGTCAACGCCGTCAAGGAAAAAACCGTTCGCGCGCGACGGCGCGCCGTTGACCGAGAACGCTCCGGCGTTGCCGTCGGTTGAAGTCGCCAAGCCGAATTGGTTGAAAGCGTTTGAGCGAAAGCCACCGGCGGCGGAAACGCCGGGAGCGGTTAAGGACAGTTCCTGAAGCTGTCGCCCGTTGAGAGGCAAATCCCGCACGCGCTCTTGCGGGACGACGGTTGAAAGCGTCGGCGTCAGGCTATCGGTCACGGGAGCGGCGATGGTGACGATGAAATCTTCGCCGGTAATCGTGCCGACTCTTAGCCCGACATCGGCGCGACGTTCTTCACCGATGCGAAAATTCAAGTCGTCGAAGTTTTCGACTCTGAAACCCTGCGCTTCGACTCGCAAGCGGTATGAGCCGGGATTCAAGAGCGGGACGCGGTATTGACCTTCGCCGTTCGTGTTGATGGTCACGCTTCGATTCGTGTCTTGCGCGGTGACGGTCACGGTCGCGTTTGTGACGGCGGCTCCGTTTTGGTCGTTGACCGTGCCGAACAGGGTCGCGCGCGACTCTTGCGCGGAAACGTTGATGGCGAGTGTGAATGAGATGGAAAACCAAAGAAGCAACTTAGCTACGCTGCGTGTTCTCGCGCTTAATTTGATGTTCGACTTCTCATATATTTCGGTGCATGTTCTCAAGTTCATCAATTCCACCTTATACCCGTGCGTGCTTATCTTACCCGGCTTTACCCTTGCGCGGCTTGAGTGCGCGGTTCGTAATTTTCTTCGCGCAAAGCGGCGAGTGCCTGTTTCGCTTCCGGCAGCGTGAGGGCGGCGATGCCGATGTTTGCCAACGCGCCGACGATGCAATAGCCGCACCATGCTTTTTCCTTGGTCGGCATCTGGTAGAAATACCACCCCGCGACTATCGCTTCGACGGTCGCTTTTCCGGCGGCGAGAAGCGGAACTAAAGGCTGCTCTTGCGCGCGTGACACGCCGCCGAACGCGGCGAGTGGAATGTTGGCGGCGAGACTCGCAAGGCTCAAAGTTCCGTCCGGTACGCCGAGCATATATGCGGTGTCGGATGAATTGACTTTATCGGAATCGAAACCGGGCAGAGGCGGATCGGGCAGGTGTTTGACGATGCCTGTTTGAAACAGCGACACCGCCGTCATCGCACCTATTCCGACGAGTGACAAGCCGATTATCGCGCGCCTTCGCCACAACCCGTTTCCTTGATTGTTCTGCAATTCACGGCGTAATCGTTGCGGCGCATCTTGTTTGCCAGTTTCATTTCGGCTTGTCTCATGTTCACTTGTCGGTTTTTTTGTCAGGGCTTCCCTCATGGTTTTATCTCCTTGAAATTTTGATGGGAACACTTGATAAGAATGTTTTGAAGGGATGTTGTTCGACACTCGATTTCTTTCGCCGCGTTCATCGCAATGTGTCGCGGCGGTAAAAGGTATTGCTGACCGCGCGGCGGACGGCGGTGCGTCAACTTCATCATCAGCGTCCTCAAAGCGGTCGCCGCCAAATCCGCGACTGCTCCGACTAATAATCTGTTTATTAGACCTCTTGCAAAAGTCCCGTAGGGACTAACTGACAATAGCCCAGCGATTCATCGCTGGGAGCGATGTCGGAAATTACCCAGTCCCGTAGGGACGACTGACCGGATTTTCAAGTGTCCCTACGGGACACGGTATGTTGTTCATCCTG
>JBGTMR010000395.1:0-2039 GCA_041743485.1 Pyrinomonadaceae bacterium | reverse complement strand
CGCCGCCCGTCGAATGCTTGTCAACTTTCGCTTTCGGGATGTCGGAAAAATCCAAGACCGTACCCGAATGAAGCATCGCCTGTGTCAAAGCATCGCGTTCACCCGTCGTCATCCCGCGCCAAAATATCGCCATCAACAATGCCGCCGATTGATAATCCGCGAACGTCCCGCCTGTCACGCCGTCCACGAAGGCTTTGATTTCAGCTTTTGAGAGTTCGCCGCCGTCACGCTTTCGCCGGATGATGTCTTGGGGTTGCATAATTTCCTCTGTCGTTTAACTACAAGCCGTCTCAAAACAGCTTTTGATTGATTGAAAACTCTGCGGTTCTCTGCGTCTTCAACTCTGCGGTTCTCAGCGTTAAAAACTTCCTTGACGCCGAAGACACGCAGAGTGATGACGCAGAGAACCGCAGAGGGAAATCGTTTTTGAGACGCGACTTCTAACCGGATTCAGTCAATAACACGACGGCTTGCGTCATCACCGCGCGTCCTTCGCCAACCGCGTCAACGCGCTCGCCCGTCTTCGCTTTCACGCTGACGCGATCAACCGCGACGCCTAAAGCTTCCGCCAACCGTTCGCGCATCCCGTCAATGTGTGGGCGAAGTCTTGGACGCTCAAGCATCACGATTGAATCAACGTTGACGACTTCATAACCCTGCGCCTTCACCAATTCAACTGCCGCCGTAAGCAGCGTCATACTATCGGCACCGCGCCAACGCTCATCCGTATCGGGAAAATGCGCCCCTATATCACCCGCGCAAATCGCTCCTAACAAGGCGTCAATAATCGCGTGCGTTAAAGCGTCGGCGTCGGAATGTCCTTCCGCTCCGAACTCCGCTTCAATCTCGACGCCGCCGATAATCAAGCGTCGCCCGCGCGCGAGACGATGTGTGTCGTTGCCAATGCCGATGCGAAACATGATGAGAAGTGATGAGTGATGAGTGATGAGTGATGAGTTAAGAAGCGAGATGTCTTTAACTCATTACTCATCACTCATCACTCATCACTTAATTCCACTCCTTCAAAAGTTTTTCCGCCAACCACCAATCTTCGGCGTGCGTGATTTTTATGTTGCGCGAACTGCCTTCGACGACGCGCACCGTGACGCCCGTGCGTTCGACTAAATCACTGTCGTCGGTTGCGGCGAAATCGTTCGCGGCTTTTGCTTGTTCGTAAGCCCGCATCAACACGTCGTAACGAAAACACTGCGGAGTCAAGGCTTGGTATATGGTCGCGCGCGGCAAAGTCTCGACGATGTTTTCGTTCTCGACACGTTTAATCGTATCCGTCGCCCGACGCGCGAGAATCGCCGCTCCGGTTTCGCGTGCCGCTTCAATGACCGTATCAACTTCTTCGCCGGTGACGAACGGACGCGCTCCGTCATGCACGGCGATGATTCCGGCGGTTGCCGCGCGCACGTTTTGAAGTCCGCGCCACACGGATTCACCGCGCGTCGCGCCGCCCGCGACGATGCGTTTCAGTTTGCGTAAATTATAACGGGAAGCGATTTGCAAGAACTCTGTGCGCTGGGTTTCGGCAACGACGACGATAATTTCACCGATTGTCCGGGCATCTTCAAAACGCCGCAGGGTGTGAACGATAAGCGGCGTGTTCGCCAATAGTCGAAACTGTTTCGGCGTACCGTTGTCGCCGCCCATGCGCTCGCCTTTTCCGGCGGCGACGATGATAGCGGAATTCATAAAGGCAGTTGCCAGTGGTCAGTAGTCAGTGGTCAGAATGGAAACAGGAAGGGGATTCAATATTTAAGGTTTCAAGTTCAACGCCTGACTTTGAACATTGAAGCTTATAAATACTGAACACGTTTTATTCCGGCTTCCGGCTTCCGGTTTCTAATTCCTGTTCGTCCATCTCGCGTATCGGAGCGGCGTTGGTCATGGGGCGCGAAGGTTGCGGGCGACGGTTGAAATTATTGATGCCGCTGCCGCCGTTGTGCGTGCCGTTGCGCGAGTCGCCGTTGTAGTCGTTGTTTTCTTCGGCTAGGCGACCGAAAATCATTTTGCCCGCCGTCGTTTGCAAC
>JBGTMR010000394.1:0-5100 GCA_041743485.1 Pyrinomonadaceae bacterium | reverse complement strand
GAAACCACATCACGGCGAGTTGGTAAAGACCGTTCTCCATGAAGCAGTGACCGAGCATGTTGCAGCACTGAAGATAGCGCGGCGTGCCGTCTTCGGGACGACAGACGTTCGATGCTTTCTGAAATTCTTCAACGGCTTCATCGAGCAATCCCATCTCCTGATACGCGATGCCGAGATTGTAGTGCGTTTCATAATCGGCGGTCTGAGGGACTTCTTCGTCTTCGACCGCGTGCTTAAACTCTTCAAAGATTTCGGCAAGTCCGGCATCGTAAGCGTTCGGGTTTTCGACTTCCGCGACACTTGAAGATTGCACGAACGCCGCGACTTCCGCATCGCGCACAACTTGCGGGTCGGGTGCGCCGGAGGACGCGGGCGACAACATAAAGTCGAGCATCGCCGCATCGTCATCGTTTTCTTCCGCGCCGCCCGCGATGTCGTGCGCGGCGTTCGGACTCGCCGCATCGTTCATTACGAACGCGGCGGGCGCATCGTGTGATACGGATGTTTCTTCGACGGGGGAGGAAGCGATGCATTGTGCGCGGCGGGCTTCGATTTCTTTGTGCGAACCGTATTGCCGCTCAAGCATATCGAGCGTGTCGCGCGCAACATCGGTGTAGCCTTGCGCGAGGTAGAAATCAACGCTCTCAAGTTCCGGGGCGAGGGCTTGAAAAATCCGGTCGCTTTGCGATGACGTGGATTCCTGATTGAAATTCACAACCGCAAAATCGTCATCCGCACTGACGTTTGAGGCATTCGATACTTCATACGATGACGGAGTTTCACCGGATGCGGCTTGCGGCGCGGGAGCTAAGTTGATGTCACCGAAATCAATCGCGGACGAATCGAAAATCTCGCTTTCATCATTGAGGTCGGCAAACGAAGAACTCGCGTCCAAGACGGGCGCGTAGTTCGATGAAGCTTCATTGGCGGCATCACTCGCGCCGTTTCTTTCCCATTCGATTGGGGCGGTTTCGACGGGCGCGGGCGCGGCGAACGACTCGAAAGCGAAATCGTTTGAAAGGGCGACCGCATCGGGCGTGACGGGTACGGGTTTGGCGGCGACGTTCGCATCGGCTTCGAGCATGAAACTCTCGAAGGTCGGGACTTCGTTCGATACCGGAGCGACGTTCGGGACGGGCGCGTTCGCACTCGCATAACCGCCGACATCATAGCCGAGTGCGCGCAGACGTTCCGTGTGGCGCGGTTCGGCGGGCGAGAGGCTGATGATTTGCTCTAAGGCGCGGCGTTCTTCTGCTTCGTCGCCGCATTCTTCGGCGGCTTCGATAAGGCGGTCGAGAGTTTGGCGCAGGTTGGCTTCGTCGTGATGCCAAGTGTGTATGCGCGCCGTGAATTTGAGGGCTTGTATGTGTTCGGGATTGCGCGCGAGGGCTTCATTTAGAATCTCCAACATCGCATCGTCTTCGCGCTCAGAAAGCATCGGCTCAAGGGCGTGACCGCTGACGCGCACGCTGTTGTCCGTATCGCCGACGCGCATATAAAGCCGCGCAACATCGAGAAATAATTTGACGCGGTTCGTGCTGTCCTTCGCGCTGCTTGCGGACGAAGCGATGAGAGCATCAACCGTGCGCTCGGCGGCAACCGGATTTTCGGCGGCGAGGTAGGCACTTAATAACAGGAAACGCAATTCCGTTGCGTGCGATATACCGTAAATTGCATCGGCATGATGCGACGTAGCGGTTTGGGCAATCATCCCTTCGAGGACTTCCGCCGCTTCGTCGGCGGATTCAAGGCTGCTGTGAGCGGCGACGAAACCCTGCAACGCGCGCAAGTTGTCAGGCTCTAAAGTCAAAGCCCGATTGAACGCATTGAGGGCGGCTTCCGGGTTGCGACGCTCAAGCAAACGCGCCCCCGCTTCCGCGTAAGCTTCGAGGGCTTCACCGGCAAAACCTTCATGTGCGTAAGCTTCCGCGACGCGCAAACGCACTTCGCCGTTTGACGGGTCGAGGTCGGCGATGCGGCGAAGTATGCCGAGCGCGTCGCGTGCCTTGCCTTCGCGCGTGTATGCATCCGCAATCTGAAGAAACTGGGCGCGCGATTCAACAATCATTCCCTGCCCGCTATAAAGTTCAGCCAACATGAGAGCGACATCGCGGGCTTGCGGGTTTAAGCGGTTAATCTTTTTATAGATTGCAATCGCCTTGAGCGCGAAGCCTTGTTTGCGGTAGTGTTCGGCAACGCGCGTGAAGCTGATTACCGCTTCCGCGTTTTTGCCTGTGCGCGAATAAAGGTCGCCGAGCATGTTGAGAGCGGTGATGTCGCCCTCATCAGCCGCGACGATGCGCGCGTATTCTTGAATCGCGTTAGGGATTTTCCCCTGTGCCAAATACTTTTCCGCCGCACGAACGGATTTTTCCTTATTGAAGCCCATAGATTATTTGCGCCGTAACGGTGTGTGTGGGATGAAAAACAGAAAGCGCGAAAGCGGAGGATGCTTGCAACGTGAAAAAGGTGGGAGTTATTTCGGGAACTACCGATGATGAAGACCGCGCACGCGCTTTGTTTCGGTATTGCGGTTGAGTTGCCGGTGGATACGTCCATTAAAACTTGAAGAAAAACAAGGTTGAAGACGCCCGGAAACAACCGGAAAGCTACGCTATCACGGGAGGTGAACGGTGTCAACAACGATGTTTAACAGGGGTTGTTTTGTAGGTTTTAGCGAAGCGCGAGACGAGAAAAACGCCGCCTTTTGTAGGAAGGCGGCGTTTATTAGACCTCTTGCAAAAGTCGTCCCGTCAGGGACGTTTGATTTTAGCCGGGTGATTATTCGCTGGGTACAGAACCAATAACCTGCCGTATCCTGTAGGGACACTTGAAACTCCGTTCAGTCGTCCCTACGGGACTGGAGACATTTCCGATATTTCCCCCAGCGATAAATCGCTGGGCTATTGTCAGTCAGTCCCTCCGGGACTTTTGCAAGAGGTTGAATGATTCTTCATCCGTCCGCGTGGCGGCAGGAGGGGTTACAAAGCGTATGACGGGAGCGGAGTTTTCCGGGCGACTCTCGAAAGTGCCGCCGCCCGTCGCGGCGACGCGGACGAAAACCGGAACTTCAGCCGTCAATGCGAAACCTGCGGGCAAGCGGACGGTAATCTGGTCAACGCCCGGCGCGTCGGTTCGCACGACCGCGACGCTTGCGCCCGTGATACTGACCGCCGTTGTTCCCGTGCCGAATTGAACCGTGATGTTCGCGGGGGTCGCGTTGCGAACGCCCGTCAGTTCAATCGCAAGCAAGGTGTTTTCCGTGACGGTTGCGCCGGAGCTATCAGTGTATGTCGTGGTCGGGGCGAAGCCTGTGGCGGGTTCGGGTGAACGCGCGTTGGGATTGGTGATATTGAAAATGCGTGCGCGTCCGCCCGCGCCGTTGGTGCTGGAAAAGATGTCGGGTTGCGCGGGCGTCACGTTGAGCGTCGAGCGCGTGACCATGCTGTTTCGATTGTCGAAGATGACGACCGGATGATTGCCCGCCGGAAGACCTACGGGGACGACGAAATTGATTTGCGTCGGAGTGGCGAGGTATAAGCCCGCCGCCGCCCCGCGCACGGAAACCGAGACGCCGTTGATTTCAACGGGCAAAGCGGGACGCCGCGTTGATTCGGAGTTGTCAGGCGAAGTGACGCCGCCCGTCGGCGTCGAAGATGCGGCGGTGCGTCTGGTGCGTGTGCGAAAGGTTCGCCCTTTTCGCGTCTCGCCAATCACGATATTGCTTGTCATCGGCACGTTTGAACGAACGATGGAATAGCCGCCCGCCGCGAGTCCCGGAACATCGGGCGTCGGTGTCGGAGCGGGACTTGGCGTCGGTGTCGGACTCGCGCTCGGCGTGGTGACGGGACGGTCGGTCGGAAACGTCGCAAAGGCGAGGGTTCGCGCGGGTTGCGCGTCCGATGGCGAACGGCGACTGATTTGATAAAAGACTTCTTCGTTATTGTCGGGATTGCCGCCGCCGAGTTCGAGATTCAAGACGGAGTACGCGATGCGCGCATCGGTATTGCTCGGATAGGCTTGATACGAACCCAAGTAATCGGCAGGCGTGTCGGTCAATCTTTGGAACGTAAAGCCGGAAAGCGATGCAGGCGTCGCCGGAATCACGGTCGAGAAAAGTTGCGCGCGCGGGTTCGGACTCGGAGCGTTGATTCCGTCGGCGGGCGCAGTCGGTGTCGCGCCGCTCACGGTGAAATTACTCGCGGAACTAAAGATGAGGCGCGTGCTGTCGGCGGTGAAGGTCGGGAAACGAATTACGTCATCAATAATCGCCTGTCCGGTCAAACGCGGAACGACGAGTGAGAAATCGGCAGAACCGAGGCGGTGAAGAAATAGCCCGCGCGTGGTTTGCAGAGGTGAATCCGCGACGCCGGGATTGTCGGCATAAGATTCAAACGCGAGAAAACGACCGTCGCGGCTGATGCGTTGACCGGGACTAAGCAGGTTAATCGTCGCTCCGCCGCCCGTTGCGTCCGTGCTTCGCGTGACCTGTGTTACATCACGAATAGTAAAGTCGTTTGCGGTAATTCGCGCGGTGTAAATCTCCGTGTTGAAATCGGGATTGCCGCTGCCCGTATTTCTTCCACTGTCGGGACTGCTGCCCGTCGCCAAGTTAGCGTTTGAGGCGAACGCGATTGTGACATCGCTCGTCGAGCCGTTGCCGCCGGAAAGCGACGGGTTGGCGTTGAACAAACTGATAAACGGAGCGGTACTTGTCGCGGCGCGGCGCGGCGTTTGGGTGACTTGATAAAGCGTATTCGATACGGAACTAACGCGATTGATAACGAAAAGCTCGGCATTGACTTCCGTGAGGGCGGCATCGGTCGAGGTGTTGGTGCGCCTTTCATCAACGCGCGTGAGAGACGTACCGAACGAATCACGGTTCGAGATGAACGCGATAACGGAAGCGTCGTCGTTGACCGCCGGGTCGCGGTTGTCGTCCGCCGCGTAAGGCGACGTGCCGAACGGACTGGATGTCGAAGCGGGCGCGCCGGGTCGCGTCGGCGCGCTGGCGGCGGTCGTCGTCAATCTTTGAAATGTGCCGGAACTCAAATCGGTGAACGCCGGAGTCGCGCCCGAACTCAAATCCGTGACGGCGGA
>JBGTMR010000393.1:0-13082 GCA_041743485.1 Pyrinomonadaceae bacterium | reverse complement strand
CATTTGGTTTTAATTTGAAATCACAAATTTGAAATTTCAGACTTTTGGTTTTGATTTGAAATCACAAATTTGAAATTTTAGATTCGGGATTGAGTCTTATCAATACGGAGCGCGCGTGAGCGTCGAGGCTTTCGGATTTGGCGAGCGCGGCAATCATCGGAGCGGTGTGACGAAGTTCGCTTTCCGAGTAACGCAAGATGCTTGTATGACGCATAAAATCGCCGACGCCGAGCGCGGACGAGAAGCGCGCCGCGCCGCCTGTCGGAAGTACATGATTGGGTCCGGCGAAGTAATCGCCGACGGCTTCGGGCGTGTACGCCCCCAAGAAAATCGCCCCCGCGTGTTCGATGTCGTTCGATATTTCTTCGGCATCGCGGGTGATAATTTCGAGGTGTTCGGGCGCGAGTTCGTTTGTGATGTCGCACGCTTCGCGCAGGGTTTCGACGACGATAATTGCCCCGTAATCTTTTAATGAAGCTTCGATTATCGAACGGCGCGGGAGTTGTTTCGTTTGCCGTTCGACTTCGATTTTAACTTGCCGCGCGAGTTCTTCATCGGTGGTGATGAGTATCGAAGAAGCTTCGGCGTCGTGTTCGGCTTGCGCGAGCAAGTCGGCGGCGATGAAGCGCGGGTTCGCGGTATCGTCCGCGATGATGACGACTTCGCTGGGTCCGGCGATGGAGTCAATCCCGACCGCGCCGAAGACGAGTTTTTTCGCGGCGGCGACATACTTGTTTCCGGGTCCCGTAATTTTATCCACGCGGGCAATCGTCTCCGTGCCGTAGGCGAGGGCGGCGACGGCGTGCGCTCCGCCGACTTGATAAATCTCCGTCACGTTTAGTTCGAGCAAAGCGAGGGCGACGGCGGGCGAATCGTGAAGCATCTGCGGCGGCGTGACGACCGCGAGGCGCGGGACTCCGGCGACTTGCGCGGGGACGACGTTCATCACGACCGAAGACGGATAGCTGGCGGAACCGCCGGGAACGTAAAGACCCGCCGCCCCGACGGGTGAAAATCTTTGTCCGAGCCGCACGCCCGCCGCCGGTTCGATGTTCCATGACGCTCTGCGTTCGTGTTCGTGAAAGCGTCGAATGCGTGCGATGGCTTCACGCAAAGCATCCGTGACTTCGGGCGCGACACGGGCGGCGGACTCACGCAACGTCGCTTCATGGACGCGAAGTTGAGAGGCTTCGAGTTCGACGTTATCGAAGCGGCGCGTGAACTCAATTAACGCCCTGTCGCCGCGCGTTCGCACGTCTTCGATGATGCCCGAAACCGTTTGCATCAGTTCGGCATCGAGGGCGACGCTTCGGGCGCGTGTGCGCGTCAGTATTTCGCGGCGACGTTTCCGGTCGGCGCGTGCCACGATTTCTATCACTTGTGATTCTCCGCGTGTGTTGACTTAATTTCGCTTTCATTCATTTCTGCGACGGATGCCGCGAGATTGTCGAGCAGTTCGGCGATGATGTCGGATTTCAGATGATAACTGACGCGATTGACGATAAAGCGACCGGATGATGCGGCGATGGTTTCGGTGGTGGTTAAGCCGTTTTCAATTAGCGTGCGTCCGGTCTCAACAAGGTCAACGATGCAATCCGCCAAGCCGAGTACGGGAGCGAGTTCGACCGAACCGGAGAGTTCGATTATCTCGACCGGAATGCCGCGTTCGAGAAAATGACGACGGGCGATGCGCGGGTATTTGGTGGCGACGCGAAGCATTCCGGCTTCGTTAATACGATGCGCGACGGTAGCAATTTCAGTGTCCATTTCATCCTCGCTTCCCCTGTCGAGTCGGGCGACGGCGATGATGCAACGGGCGATGTTCAGGTCGAGCGGCTGCAAAACATCGGCTTCCGATTCCATTAACACATCCGCGCCGCACACGCCGCAATCCGCCGTGCCGTGTTCGACATAAACGGGAACGTCCGCCGGTTTAACGAAGATAAAACGGATGCGCCCCGTCGTGTCTTCAATGCTCAGACGCCGCGAACGCAAAGCTTCATCGTCGCACCGAATCCCGCTCCGGCTCAAGAGTTCGAGCGTTTGATTTTGCATACGCCCTTTGGCGAGGGCGATGGTTATTTCAGGCATAATTCAAAGCAGGAGCCAGAAGTCAGAAGCCAGAAGCCAGAATGAAGACAAGGAGTTGAGCGTGTTTTATTCTGACTCCTGACTCCTGACTCCTGACTCCTTTCTCAAGGCGTCGGTCAGTGCGTCAAGGTCGAACATAAAACCGATTGCCGTTTCAGATTGTCCGAACAGCTTGATGAGGTCGTCATAACGTCCGCCGTTTCCGGCGCGTGTTCCCGCTCCGGCGATGTAGATTTTGATGACCGTGCCGGTGTAATAATCGAGTTCCGAAGTGTCACCGAAATCAATCTCGAAACAACGATTGAGTTCATGCGAAGCGATGCCGCGCCACACGGCTTCGAGTTCATCCAAGGCGCGCACGGATTGTTCGTTCGTGATGATGCGCCGCCCCGCCGCGAACATTTCATCTCTGCCCGTCATACGCACCAACCGCCCGAACTCGGCGCAGTCTTGAGTGTCATCCGTGTGCGCGGTCAAAAAGTTTTGCACGCCCGACGAGTCGCGCGCGTCAATCAAGCGGCGCACACGTTCGCGCCCCTCCGTGTCGAGATTAAGCCGCGCGGCGATGCCGTTGAAAATCCCGACGTTGTTAATCGTGATGCGACACGTATCCTGTAAATCGAGGCGGGCGATTATCGCCGCGACTATCGAAAGCATTTCAATGTCGCTCCCGGTGCGCGTCACGCTTTCATCACGCGCACCGATTAACTCGCAACCGAGGTGCTTGCCTTCGCGCCGCCATTCCGCACCGGAGCGGGCGTTTGCGCGCCACACATTTGCCGCGTAACAGAGCCGCAAAGGGCGCGTGCGCGTGGCGAAAAGAGTTGCCGCCGCGCGCGCGAGTGTCGAGGTAACATCGGGACGCAGGGCGAGCAACGAGCCGTCCGCATCGGCAAAACGAAACGCGCGCGATGCCGCTTCCGCTCCCATTCCACGCTCAAACAGAGCGTAATAATCAAGACCCGGAGTCACGATTTCTTCGTAATTGTGTTCGTTGAAAATTGACATCACGCGGTCTTCAATCGCGCGGCGCAAGCGCGCTTCGCGCCCGCTGTGATAACGCATTCCCGGTGGAATTTTTGAAAGTAGTTCCGGCATCTTTCGTTCAACTTATCAAAAGCCAATCGTCGCTGGCTAGTAACCGGCTTTGGCGCGCTCAAATACGAACTTCCGTGCTTCACCCATATAGACAAAGAAAACCCGCTGCCTTATGGAAATTTCCATGAGGCAGCGGGTTCAATGTTTTTACCTGTCCGCGTGTAAGTCTGCTTCGCAACAAACTATTTAAGCATTGTCATCCGGCGGAATCTGCAATTGTTGTCCAACTTGAATTTTATCAGGGTCGTTCAGTTGGTCGCGGTTTGCGTAAAAGATACGCATAAACTCGTCTGAATCACCGTAAAACTGTTTGCTGATTTTCGAGAGCGTATCACCTGATTTAACGGTGTACGATTCGCCGCCGCTATTGCCGCCGCCCGCAGTCGCGGCTTGGGCGCGTGACTGGTCAACGCGAATGTCGGCGTTGAGTTCACCTTGTCCACCATCAATCAAAGTGGTTTGTTGAAAGAAAGCGTTCTTCGCTTCTTCCGACGGAGCGATGCCCGAAACAACTAACTTGCCGTCTTGGACATACATGTTGGTGAATTGAATTTGTTGCTGGTCGGCAACGGTCAGCGCGGGTTGGTACTTGCTGCGAAGCTGCTCGAATTGTTGTTGCGCGTTCGGTTGTTGTTGCGTTTCGGTCGCGCCGCGACCAAAGATTTTGTCGAATAAACCCATCGTCTTGATTCTCCTTAATAAGGGTGAAAAGTTGGTTTGTACAGTGAATTGTCCGGTTGTACGTTTTCGCTATCACGGACGTTGTGATAAGCGTGAGGTTGCAATGAACATGCCGCCCGAAATTTTAAGTTTAATTGCCGCTTGGTTGCCGGTAAGTAAAGAAGTAAAGCAAATCATCTCTCTGCTTTGGTAATTCATTGATTGAGTTAATAGTAGGGCTTTCTCAAATTTGAAATCTTAAATTTGAAATCTCAAATCAAGAGAAGAAAAACGAAAAGTGAGAAAGTCCTAAATAAAACGTATTTACAAAGAATCAGAACGGTGTAAGATGACAGGGCAAATCAATGGCGCATCCCTTGCTTGTAACTGGCGCAAAAGCTGTTCGGCATATCGAAACAGTACGCTTGCTTTAACATCAACGGCGATTCTGAAAAGTCGCAGCGTAACCCTTTAACCAACACATACAGGAGAAAGTCACAATGCTTACAAGTATCATCATCGCAATCATCGTGGGTGCTATCGCGGGAGCTATTGCTAAAGCGATTATGCCGGGTAAAGACCCCGGTGGCATCATCATCACGATTCTGCTCGGTATCGTCGGCGCGGTCATCGGTAACGTCGTCGGGCAAACATTTTTTGATCGCGGAACAGGTCCGACGGATTTCAGCATCGTCGGTATTATTCTCGCGGTGGTCGGCGCGCTTATCGTGCTTGCCGTGTATCGCTTGGCGACGGGCAGAAGCATGAGAACCTAAAGTCTTATAACTTTTGGAAGATTACTGAAGTTTTGAAGCGGCGGAAACCTTTCGACTCCGAAAAGTTTTCGCCGCTTCTTTATTTGCCCGAAATTCACCCGCCAAAATAAGTTTTCCACAACTGTGCGTTTTGCGATTCCCATTTCACCGCCTGATTTACGTCCTCAAACCCACGTTTGCATAAGAAGCGGATTTCCGTTCGCGTCGCGTTCACCACTTTCATCGCATGACCTCCGTTAGCTTATGTATTTATTGAACTTAGCGGCTTTAAGTGGTTGTCCCGACACATCTTTACAGGCTCTTGGCTAACTGCTACATTCACGCCCTCTTGCAAGCCGTGAGAGTAACTTTGCGCGGCAACTGATTCGAGTTCTTAACGGCACATTTTCTCTCTCTCGCCGCAAGTTCCATTTCAGACGCAATTTCATACTGCTAATCCAAAACGGTTTTTATCTGTCCTTATGACGATTAAATTCGGCACATCAGGCTGGCGCGCCATCATCGCTGAAGACTTCACGTTTGCTAATGTGCGGCGCGTGACGCGGGCGATATGCCAAGTTTTACAAGAGGACGCTTCGGGGCGCGAGAAAGTTTTAATCGTCGGGTTCGATACGCGATTTCTCGGTCGTGAATTCGCGGCGGCTTGTGTCGAGGAAGCGCGGGGGTACGGTTTCAAAGTTTTGTTGTGCGACGAACCCGCCCCGACGCCCGCCCTGTCTCATGCGATACGCGACACAAAAGCACTCGGCGGCATCAACTTCACCGCGTCGCACAATCCGCCGCAGTACAACGGCATCAAGTTTTCCACTTCGGACGGCGCGCCCGCGCTGCCGGAAGTCACACGTCGCGTCGAGCAGATTTTAAGCGTGCAAGAATCGGGCGTGGAAGTTCTAAATCATAATGATGCTTCGTCCGGCACAAGCGAAAGTTTCAATCCGCGCACGGCTTATCTGGATGACCTTAAAACCAAAATCCGCTTCGACGTGATTGCGAAAGCGGGCGGGAGTTATGGATATGACCCGGTGTGGGGAACGGGGCGCGGCTATCTTGACGCGGTGCTTCGTGAACACGGAATCGAAGTCACGACGATTCACGATTGGCAGGACGTTCTGTTCGGCGGTCACGCTCCCGAACCGGATGCCGAACACATCGGCGAACTGCGCGAAGTCGTACAGAAACAGAACTGCGCGCTCGGCTTGGCGACCGACGGCGATGCCGACCGCTTCGGCATCCTCGATGCTGACGGAACATTTATTTATCCGAACGAACTCATCGCCGTTCTGTTCGATTATCTCGCGGAATCGCGCGGCTGGACGGGCGGCGTCGCGCGTTCCGTCGCCACCTCGCACCTTGTTGACCGCGTGGCGCGTGAGCGTGGATTGAAGGTTTATGAAACTCCGGTCGGCTTCAAGTACATAGGCGAACTCATCAATGATGACGCGATTATTCTCGGCGGCGAAGAATCCGCAGGGATGTCTATCAAAGGTCACTACCCGGAGAAGGACGGCGTACTCGCGTGCCTTCTCGCGGCGGAAGCGGTCGCGGCGCGCGGGGCGAGTCTGAGCGCGCAACTTGATGCGATTTACGCGCGTGTCGGGCGTGTTTATTCGGGGCGTATCGGCGTGCGCTTAACGCCGGAAGTCGCGGCGACGCTCTCCGAAAAGTTGAAACGCGAACCGGAAGAGTTTGCGGGTCGCCGCGTCACAAGTGTCAACCGACTCGATGGAGTCAAATTCATTTTGGAAGATGAATCATGGATTCTGCTTCGCCCTTCGGGGACGGAGCCGATGGTTCGGATTTACGCGGAAGCGTCATCGCACGCTGATTTGGAGGTGTTCCTTGAGCAAGGTCGCAAATACTTACTGGGTTGATTCACGTCTCGCCACGCAACGAATCGGTGCTTCTAAAACACGCACGATGACGCTGCCGTCAATGTCAAACACGCGCGATGAAGCAATCGCACTTCCGCGCACGCGAGATGATGCGCGAACGGCGGCTATCGTTCGCCCGTCATACATTCTGACGAGTTTCATCGTCGTCGCGCTTTTCGTGATGTGCTTTACGGTGACGAACCGCACGCGCCTCAAACTCGAAACCGCATCGGGACAGCACGAGCAAATGAGCGGGCAAGTCGAAGCCCTGCGTAACGCGAACCTGACGCTCAAACAACAAGTCGCGGACTTACGCACCAACCCGCGCGCTATCGAAGCGGCGGCGCGCACACAGCTTGGAATGGTGCGGGCGAATGAAATCGTCATACCCGTTCGTTGATAAACTTCGACTTCTTAACCGCGTCGAAATCTTCTCTCTATACCTGACGCGCAACGTGCAAACAGGTTTGCGATTCGCTCCACAACTGAATCCGTACAACGCACCATGCCCGCCGTCATCGCTCATCACGAACGGCGGGCATGTTGTTTTAATCGTCCGCGTTTTAGGATTACCTGAATGCAAAATGAGTTGAGGTACAAATCTATAGGGACAAAAGTAAAACGGAGGTGAACGGAGGCATAACGGAGGTAAGCGGAGGAAGACAAATTAAGGTTTTCTCCGTTGACCTCCGTTATGCCTCTGCTTACCTCCGTTATACCTATCTCTCCGAATGTCGAACCCTCGTATTGCCTTGCGAGTCGTATTAGATGCGCCAATCAACTCCGCTTTCGCCGCTCTAAAACCGCGTTGACACCCCGCGCGACGGTCAACTACTATCGGCGTTCTCCTGCATCCAAACAACTTCCGTAGTTTGAAGGGCAACTCCTGCCGCTCACACTCTAAAACGCAAGGGGTCACAGACGAATCATGCTTAAAGAAAACGAAATCGCATCAACCGCAAACCGCCAAGAAGACGAACGATGGGAGCAGGAAACGCTCGAACCCATTCTTCGTAAACGCCCCGAATCGAAGAAGGAATTTCAAACCGTTTCGCTTGATTCGGTCGAACGGCTGTACACGCCCGCCGACACCGACGATATAAATTTCAAAGATGACATCGCGTACCCCGGCGAGTTCCCTTACACGCGCGGCATACACCCTACGGGCTATCGCGGCAAGTTGTGGACGATGCGACAGTTCGCGGGTTTCGGCACGCCCGAAGAAACAAACGCCCGCTTTAAGTACCTCATGTCGCAGGGGCAAACAGGCTTGTCAGTAGCCTACGATTTGCCGACGTTGATGGGCTATGACGCCGATTCGATGTTGTCCGAAGGCGAAGTAGGAAAGTGCGGCGTCGCGGTGTCATCACTCGCGGACATGGAAGTTTTATTCGACGAAATTCCGCTCGAACAGGTCACGGTTTCGCAAACCATTAACGCTCCGGCGTCCGTGTTGTTGGCGATGTATTTGGTCGTCGCGGAAAAGCAGGGCGCGGATTGGAAGCGGATTTCCGGCACGCTTCAGAACGATATTCTGAAAGAATATATCGCCCAGAAAGAGTGGATTTATCCGATTCGTCCGGCGATGAAATTGGTAATTGATACGTTCGAGTTCTGCACGCATCATGTTCCGAGATATAACCCGATTTCCGTTTCCGGTTATCACATACGCGAAGCCGGTGCGACCGCCTTGCAAGAACTCGCGTTCACGCTTCGTGACGGCATAGAGTATGTTCAGTGGGGTGTGGATGCGGGCTTAAACGTGGATGAGTTTGTGCCGCGCATCTCGTTCTTCTTTAACGCGCACAACGACTTTTTCGAGGAGATTGCGAAGTACCGCGCAGCGCGTAAGATATGGGCGCAAGTCATGCGCGAACGCTTCAATGCGAAAGACGCGCGCACGCTTCAATTACGCTTCCACACGCAGACCGCCGGTGTTTCACTCACTGTTCAACAACCGCTCAACAACATCGTCCGCGTCGCCATTCAAGCCTTAGCCGGAGTTCTCGGCGGCACGAACAGCCTTCACACGGACGCTTTCGATGAAGCACTCGCGCTTCCAACCGATGCCTCTGCCCTGCTCGCGCTTCGCACACAACAAATCATCGCCGAAGAAACCGGAGTCATCAATACGGTTGACCCGCTCGGCGGTTCATACTTCGTCGAATCCTTAACGCGCAAGATGGAAGAAGGAACTTACGATTACTTCCGCAAGATTGACGACATGGGCGGAATGGTCGAAGCCGCCGAAAAAGGTTTCCCGCAACGCGAGATTCAGGAGTCGGCGTATCAATATCAAAAAGCCGTCGAGCGCAAAGAGCAAGTCATCGTCGGCGTTAACAAATATCAGATGATTGATGATGAACCGCAAAACATCCTCGTCATTGATGAATCAGTTCGTGACCAACAAATCGAACGCTTGGAACGTGTCAAAGGCAAGCGCGACGAAGGCGCGGTATCCAACGCCCTTGAGAAACTTAAACGTGCCGCCGAAGCCGCCGACAACACCATGCCCGCGACGATTGAAGCCGTCCGCGAATACGCGACGCTAGGCGAAATCTGCTCGGCGTTGCGCGACGTGTATGGCATTTACGAAGAGCCTGCTTTTTAATTTATGATGATTGGATTTGATGAGGTACGGAACAATGGCAATAACCACAACAGAAATCGAAGAACGAGTCAATGCACTTGAAGATGATGTTGCGCGGTTGAAGTTGAAAGAAAAAATGTTCTCACCGCCATCACCATACGATAGATGGTGGGAATCAATCGCAGGCGTTTTTGCTGAAGATGAACTCTTTGAAGAAGCGGTGCGCTTGGGTCAAGAATACCGCGCATCGCAAAATGCCGACGAGCAATAATGTTGTTACTCGACACCGACCATATGACAGCGATTGAACGCGACGGGAGTGCCGGGCAGCAACTCAGGGTGCGACTTCGCGCGGCAACACCTGAATCTATCGCAACGACAATCATCAGTTACGAAGAACAGACACGCGGTTGGTTAAGCACGATGGCTAAAGCGCGCACGCCCGACATGCAAGTCGAAGTTTATCGTCGTTTGAAGAAACATCTTGAAACTTATTGCCGCATACCCGTCGTGGATTTCGATGAGCAAGCTGCCGATGTTTTCCGCCGACTCAAACAAGCGCGCATCCGCATCGGCACAATGGATTTGAAAATCGCATCAATCGCGTTGAGCAACGATGCGACTTTGTTGACACGCAATCTGTCCGACTTCAATCGAGTCCCAAACTTGCGGGCTGAAAATTGGATTGATTAAGAAGTAGATTGGTTAGCGAGAAAACTCAAACAAACAAAACTTTTACAGAAAGGGTCGCCGTGATAAATCCAACCGTGTATGCCATACCCGCCTTCGCGCTTTTGATTGGTCTTGAAGCGTGGCTCGACAGGCGTGAGGAAGCACGCGACTACAACCGCAAAGACGCTTTGACGAACATCGCCGTCGGGTTCGGAAGCGTCGCGTGGGGCGCGTTGTTCGGAATCGTTCACGGCTTGATTTACACCGCCGTTTATAGCTTAACGCCGCTTCGCGCTCCGGTAGATGTGTGGTGGTCGTGGGTCGTGCTGTTTCTGCTTGATGATTTTTGTTACTACTGGTTTCACCGTTTCAGCCACGAGATACGCTTCTTCTGGAACTTTCACGTCGTACATCATTCGAGCAATCACTACAACCTGAGTGTCGCCGTCCGTCAAAGTTGGTTTAGCGGAGTCGCGCATTGGATTTTCTACGCTCCGCTCGCGCTTCTCGGCTTTCCGCCCGTGATGATGGTCACGGTTCACGCGCTTAATTTGATTTATCAATTTTTCATCCACACGAATAAAGTCAAACGTCTCGGCGCGCTTGAACACGTCTTGAACACGCCCTCGCATCATCGCGTGCATCACGGCGCGGATGACGATTATCTCGATAAGAACTACGGAGGCGTATTGATAATCTGGGACAGACTTTTCGGCACGTTCACGGGCGAAACACACGTCCCGCGCTACGGCACGATTGAGCCTCTGATGAGTTTCAACTGGCTATGGATAAACACGCACGCTTGGGCGGAAACGTATCAGGCATTAAAGCAGCGAAAGCGTTTTTCCGATAAGCTGCGATGTCTGTTCGGTTCGCCGAATATGAAGTTTTAGAAGCATGAGATTTCAGAAGTCTGATTTTTATAACGTCAATATCAGTATATGAACGATAAAAAAATTCGCGTACTCGTCGCCAAACCCGGACTCGATGGACATGACAGGGGAGCTAAAGTCATCGCCCGCGCCTTGCGTGATGCAGGGATGGAAGTCATCTATACGGGCTTGCGTCAAACGCCGGAGATGATTGCGGCGGCGGCGGTGCAGGAAGATGTTGATGCCGTCGGTATCTCGATTTTGAGCGGGGCGCATAACACGCTCTGCCCACGCATCGTTGACCTTTTGCGTGAGCGCGGGATGGATGATTGTCTGGTGTTGGTGGGCGGGATTATTCCGAATGAAGACGTGCCGAAGCTGAAAGCGAAAGGCGTCGCGGCGGTTTTCCTGCCGGGAACTTCGACGGAAGACATCGTTATTTTTCTCCGGCAAAACGTCACGCCGCGTGATTGATGTGCTTCGCCGTGATTGATGCGCTTCGCGTTCGACAAACCATTTTGCGGCTGCCCTGCATCCTAACCCCGTGCTTGCGAAGCCCGTTTTTAGCTTTATCGCTTCCTTATCAAGTCACAGTTGACACAATGAAAGCGGTGCGGTAGTTTTACATCCCGTCGCAGTGTGCAGAGTTTCACAATCACCCTGAGTCGTCGTGTGTCCCGTTCGTCTAGCGGCCTAGGACACCGCCCTTTCACGGCGGTAACACGGGTTCGATTCCCGTACGGGACGCTTCTTTGTAAAGAGCGCGAATTTTGTTTCACCCGGATTTGCGCTTCACAACCGCCCGCTTATGGCTTGCGCTTAACCGCGCCCAACTTTAGCCGAAGCGGGCTGTTTTGCGTTTGCCCGTTTCGACATGCGTGGTGCAAAGTCGGCGTTTAGCCGATACAAGTTTGTGAACTCATCACGCATGGAATTTTGCGAATCATCACGAAAAGATATAACCAATGTTCATCATAAAAAGATTTTTTGCCTTCGTACTATGCTTCATACAGTGCGGCGTACTGTCGCTGGTCGCCTTTCCCTTTAACGATGTGCAAGCCCAACGCGCGCGTTCGTCGTCGGCGTCGGATGTAGTAGTCGTGTTGCCGTTTGAAAACTCGTCAACCGCTTCGGAATACAACTGGATTGGAGCGAGTTTCGCCGACGGTCTCGCCGATTTACTCAACGTGCCGGGAATCGTCGTCGTCTCGAACGATGAACGCGAACTCGCCTACGCGCGTTTGCGTTTGCCTCTGACGACTCTGCCGTCGCGCGCCACCGCCGTCAAAATTGCGCGTGAGCTTAACGCGACGATGCTCGTACTCGGAACTTATAACATCGCCGTCCCACCGAAAGGCGATCCTATCGGGGCGAGTTTGAGCGGCACGGCGCGTGTGATTCGCGTTGATGAGGGACGTTTGACGGGCGAGGTGATTGATGGAGCGTGGGCGGCGCGTCAGTATGATTTCGGCGGTCCCGTGCCGACCTTGCAGACAATGCAGGGACGCCTCGCGTATCAGGTTTTATATCAACGCGACCAAGCATTGACTTCTTCGCTAAATCAATTTATTGACCGCGCGACGAAAGTTCCGCCGCGCGCGTTCGAGTCGTATGTCAAAGGCGTGATGACGGACAGCCCCGAAACCCGTTCGGCGTATTTTCAAAATGCTTTGATTGAATATGCACGCGCCAACGCCGGAGCGACTTACGCGCAAGCCGCGTTTGAACTCGGTCAACTCTACTTTCGTCAGGGCGATTATCAACGCGCCGCCGAAAACTACGCGAAGCTGCAAAAGACCGATCAGAATTACGCCGAAGCCGCATTCTATTCGGCACTCGCTTACTGGCGCATGAAGGATTTGCAACGCGCTCTCGGCGCGCTCATGCCGATGGCTTCCGACACGCCGCTAACGAATATTTACAACAATGCGGGCGCGCTTTCCGTGCAAGCCGCGCGAGAACAAAAGGCGGATGCGGCGACGGAAAGAAACCGCCTCATCACTCAAGCGATTTCATTCTTATCGCGTGCCGCCGATTCTTCGCCGCATGACCCGCTCGTGCATTTCAATTACGCCAACGCCCTTTTCATGTCGGGTAAGTACGCGGACGCCGCCGAACAATTACGTCCGGTCATCACCGCCAATCCGCAGGACGGCGAAGCACTTTTCATCTTCGCCAAAGCACTCGAACGCGCAAACCAAGCGGAAGCCGCGACCGCTGCCGACAACGAAGCACGCAAACATCTTCAACAACAATATGCGAAGCTTCAAACCGAGTGGCAGAAGTCGCAAACCGTGACGGGTATTCCCGCGCGGCTGTATGTCGAGTTCGACCGTTATTCTTATATCGCCGCGACGCGCCCGCTAAACACCAACACGTCAACCGACCAAGATTCGCAAAACTTGCTTGCTAAGGCGCGCGACTTTTACGACGGCGGGCGCGATGAAGAAGC
>JBGTMR010000392.1:0-6437 GCA_041743485.1 Pyrinomonadaceae bacterium | reverse complement strand
GCCGACAAGATTTACACGGCGGCAGAAGTGACGCGCAAAGCTAAAATCACCGAAGCACCACACCCTTCTTATACGGAAGACGCGCGTTGGAATCAGGTATCCGGTAAGGTTGTGTTAGAAGTCGCGCTCATGGCATCCGGTGAGATTGGAGAGATTAAAGTTATTAAGGGCTTGCCAAACGGATTGACCGAGCGATGTATCGAAGCCGCGCGTAAAATGAAGTTTGAACCGGCTATCAAAGATGCTCGTCCGGTTTCACAATACGTCAGAAGCGTGTACAGCCTTAGCCTCCATTAAACTCTATGTACGAACCGTTCTCGTCGGTCGCACAGAAATAATCAAGCCAACAAGAATTACGGCGGCGATGCTTACAAGCATCGCCGCCGTAATTTTCATGTATTCAAAAACCTTTCCGTCACCGCCCGCTTCGCAACTTGATGCCGACTCTCACAAACGGCGGTGCGCCGAGCGTAGTAACGGGCGTGCGTCCCGTCTCGATGCGCGCGTCCGTGATGTTCTCGACCGCGACGAACGCATCAAGCATCTTCGTCACACGGCGCGACGCGAACACGTCAAGGGTGAAGAAACGGTTGAGCGGCAATAGGTTTCGGTCATCATCGAATTGCGAACTCGCGGCGCGCGCCTGTATGCCGACGGTGACGAAGCGCGGTTTAACGATGCGCGTTTGAAGGGTGAATTGATGGCGTGCGACTTGCGGAACGCGCAAGCTTTCAAGCCCGACGTTTGCCGGAAACTCTTTCACGCGCGCATCCGCGAACAGATAACCGCCGGAGATTACAACGTCGTCACGGACTCTCGCTTCGGCTTCCGTCTCAAGTCCGCGTGTGCGCGTGCGTCCCAAGTTTTGACGTTGGCGGGTAATCAGTGAAGGCGTAAAACTCAAAGTGACGTTGGCGACGGGCTGCGTCACATCGGTTATAAAAAACACGGTGCGCGCCGAAAGGCGGCGATTCGGTGAGGTGTAAATCGCGCCCGCTTCGCCGGTCGTCGCGCGTTCGGGAAGCAGGTTTTCGTTCGCAAGGGTGAGGACATTGCCGACGCGAAAGGCGCGGTAAAGTTCATTGAGTGTTGGTTGACGAAACGCGCGTGAGAACGACGAGGTTAAAGAAACGGTGTCCGTCGCTCGGACGAGAACGGACGCGCGCGGGCTGAAAGCCCCTTCGGTGCGGTCTGTAAAATCGTTCGTCGTCGCGGACAGTGGATTATTGACGGGCGCGGTGCGGGATGCCGCGTCGTAGTTGCGCCAACGGTCGAAACGCGCCCCGAAGGTCGTGATGATGCGACTGTTCACACGGAAAACGTCCGCCGCGAAAATCCCGAATGTGCGTTCGCGCCCGCCCGCGCTGACGAGCGATGAGGGGCGACCTTGCGCGTAAATCGTTTCGTCGCTCGTACCGCGCACCGTGCGAGCGTCTATGCCGCCGACAACCGTGTGACGCGCTCCGAGAGGAGGGGAAGCTTGAAGCGAAAAACCTAAACTTTGCGCCGGAACACGTTGAATGCGAGTCAGGGTTTCCGTCTCGCGTTCAAGCGCAATCGCGGAAAAACTCTGGTCATAGCCTTGCGTGCTTCCATAGATTCGCGCCTGAACCGCACCGATGAAAGGTGCGCTGAAATTCGCGCCGGAACTCAAAGAGCGCACGCGCGTTTGGTTGATTTGAAGCGGTGTTCCATTGCCGCGCCCTTCGGCGTAATACGCACCGCGCAGAAAAGCGCGCCCTTCATCGCCAAACAATTTCAATTCGCGTTCAAGCGTCACATCCCCGCCCGCGCGCCTGACATTAACCGCCGAATCAATGCCACCGCGTTCGTCCTCATCAACGATGATGTAGCCGTCGGTTCGCATCGCTTCGCCGCCGAAGTAAGCCCGCCACTTGCCGAACTGCACACCCGTCCACAGGGTCGCATCCGGCGTGCGTTGTGAACCGAAAGAGGTTTCAAACTCGAATGTCGGTGAGCCGGATTCGACATCGCGCCGCGAGTTCAATGCGACGACGCCGCTTAACGCCGAGCCGCCGTAAAGGTCGCTCGCCCCGCCGCGCAAGACTTCGACGCTTTCGATTTCCGCGCGCGGCACACGCCCCCAATAAACCCAACCGCCGAACGGGTCGTTCAAAGGCACGCCGTCGTAAAGCACACTCGCGCGCGATGCACCGCTCGCGCCCAAGCCGCGTAGTGAAACTCCTTGCGCCGTAGGGTTCGCGGTGCGGCTGCCCGCGCGACGGAACAGTTGGAAGCCGGGAACTTGCCGCAAGCTGTCATCAATCGTCACCGCCGCCGTCGTCGCAAGTTGTTCACGATTGATAATCACGACACTCGCCGCCGTATCGCTCAAACGATTTTCGGTGCGCGTCGCGCTGACGATGACTTGTTCGGAAACGGTCGGTGTCGGCGCGGGCGACGGCGTTGGTGTCGGTTGTGCTGTGGATGATTGAGCGGACGCTAAACACGTCATCATCAACGATAAACAAAACGTGGTGATGCTTTTTGTGACTAGCATCACCGCGCTTCTTGATTCACCCGAACCTTGAATTTTCAAAATCCTACTTCCTGTATGACACGCGCCACACGACGTTGCCGCCGTCGTCGCTGACGAACATCGAGCCGTCTTTTCCGGTTGCGACCGCGACGGGTCTGCCCCATACGTCGCCGTTCGATGTAACGAAGCCGGTCATGAAATCAACATACTCGCCGGTCGCGCGTCCGTTCTGTACGGGGGCGTAAATCACTTTGTATCCGGTGCGGCGTTCACGATTCCACGAGCCGTGTTGGGCGGCGAAAGCCTGCATTTGATATTCCGCCGGAAACTGTTTTCCGGTGTAAAACTCCATCCCTAAAGATGCCGTGTGCGATTGCAATAGAACATCGGGAACGATGACTTTATCTTTCAAGTCGGGACGTTTTCCAACATGTCGCGGGTCTTGATTCGCGCCGATGTAATACCAAGACCAACCGTAAAAGCCGCCGTCTTGCACGCGCGTGATGTAGTCCGGCACGAGGTGGTCGCCGAGTCCGTCGCGTTCATTAACCGATGTCCATAAATCACCCGTCGCGGGATGAATCGCAATGCCGACGGGATTGCGTATGCCCCACGCATAGACGCGCTCGTTTTTGCCGTCCGGCGTGTATTCAAAGATGCGTGCGCGGCGGGCTTCGGCGGCATCGTCACTGACGTTTGAGCGCGAACCGACGGAGACGTACATCTTCCCGCCGTCTTTTGAAAACACTATGTCGCGCGTCCAGTGTCCGCCGCCTTCGAGTCTGCCGCCGCCGGAGATGTTGGCGACAATCATTTCACTCGCCCCGCGCGCCTTCAAGTCACCGCTTTGATACGGAAAGCGGACGACGGAATCGGTGTTGGCGACGTACACGTATTTCGGATTCTCGCCCGCCGGATAGAACGCGATGCCGAACGGTTGACGTAAATCGGCGGCGAAGACTTCGCTCGTTTCGGCTTTGCCGTCGCCGTCCTTGTCACGCAAGACACGCACGCGGTTGGCGTCCGATTCCGCGACGAACACATCGCCGTTCGGGGCGGTGCGAATCATGCGCGGCTTCGTCAAATCACTCGCAAACTTTTCAACTTTGAATCCGGCGGGAACGTTTGGCATCGCGCCTTCGGGTTGACGCACGATGCGCGGTTGATTGCGCGCCGATTCGGTCGCGTAAGGTTTCGGCAAATCGGCAACCGTTAATTTACGTCGCACACCGGGCGCGTCCGTCGTCCAATCGCCTTTCGCCGCATCGCCCGTCAGTAATTTACCCGTGACGGGACTCGTCATCATCATCCTCGACGTATCCTGCGTCTGTCCGGCAAGTGAATCATCGCCCGCACCCGCGCACGCCGCGCCGATGATGCCCGCGATTATCAAGCCCGCGCACATCGCCACAGTTTTCTTTCTTCGCGCTCCGAACCGTTTCATCAAATCCATGTCATTGTTCCCCTTCTCTGTTTCTACAAAAGCCAAGTCGCCAATACACAACGCAAATTGAATCAATGAACCGATGAGTCAATGATTCAATCGCCCGCGCCGTTTGGTAAATCAAAGTGTTCTGATAAGATGCCGTGTTTTTCGATACGTTGCACTTTTCACATAGAACCTAACACGATGAATTTACGCATTCTTTATCACGGTCACTGCTTCGACGGCGTGGCATCCGCCGCGACCTTCACGCGCTTTTACCAAACCAAAATCAAACCCGATGCTGACATCGCGTACACCGGACTCGTCCATCGCCCGAACAATCTGTTGTTTGACGGCGAGATGTTTGAAGCCGACGAGACCGCGATTGTTGATTTCAAATACGCCGCGTCCGACAAACTGACGTGGTGGTTCGACCATCATCAATCCGCGTTTCTCTCGGCGGAAGACGAAGCCCACTTTGAAACTTCGCCGCACGGCAAAGCTTCGGGTAAAAAGTTCTGGGATGCTTCGCGCAAATCATGTTGCGAATTTATCTACGACACGCTTCACGCGAGCTTCGATTTCACGGATGACACACTCGCTTCACTCATCCACTGGGCGCACGTTATTGACGGAGCGTTTTATACGAGTCCCGCGCAAGCCGTCGAACTTCGTGAACCCGCGCTTCAACTGATGCAGGTCATCGAAAGCACGGCGGGCGATGAATTCGTCGAACACATCATCCGCGAACTTGCGACGAAAGACTTAATCACTGTCGCGGAAAGCAATGAAGTGCAAGCCCGCTTCCGCCCGATTTACGATGCCCATCTTGCGACGCTCGAACTCATCCGCCGGAACGCCACGCTCACACATAACGTCGTCCACTTCGACCTCGTTGACGACGACATCGAAGGCTTCAACAAATTCATCCCGTATCATCTCTACCCGGAAGCGACATACTCCGTCGCCGTCACACGCGGAAGCGCACGCACGAAAATATCGGTCGGCTCAAATCCCTGGTCGCCAATTCCGCGCACGCACAACATCGCCGAGATTTGCGAACGCTTCGGCGGCGGCGGTCATCCGGTCGTCGGAGCGGTCTCCTTCAAACCCGATGAGGTCGCCCGCGCACGCGAAGTCGCAAATCAAATCGTCGCGGAATTATCGGCGGTGACGTTGTGAGATGAGATGAGAGTTTCACCACAGAGGCACAGAGTTCACACAGAGCAAAGCCACAGAGGGGACATTATGATTAACTCTCTGTGGCTTTGCTCTGTGTCTCTGTGGTTAAGATACACTGGCAAAACATGCCAACTTGATTTATTTTGCAACCCGGCATTACTGCGGCGGCGGTAACGGAACAACCGTCGTCATCGAGTCGCCGTCGTCGCGGTTTGGGCGCGGGCGGATGAAGATTTCGCCGCGTCGGGTCAGTTTAGCTTTCGCGCCGACGGCGTTGAGCGTTGATTCAAGCAACGGCTTATTATCAACCTTGAAACTCGTCGTGCCGACGACGCGCGCTTCATCGTCGCGGTACTGAAGGGAGAGATAGCGATACTTCTTCTTTATCAGCAGAGCGGGCAAGCCCAAGCCGTAAGGCACGGCACTGGCGGCGATCACCGAACCGGAAGGACGGCGCGATTGATTGTCGGCATAAGCGACGACAATCGCGGAGTACGGAATCGAGAAAAGCTCCGTTCCCGTTTTCTTATCACGAAAGACAAGCCGCGAATTGATGTCATCGAAACTCAACGTGCCTTCGCGCTTTTGCGGATAGCCGATAACGCCGCCCTGATATTTGACTCTGACACTCGTCGGGGCGGATGTCGTCTGCGCGGTGGTAGTTGAGGCTTCAACCGGGCGTTGCGTCGCGGCTGACGGAGTGCGTTGCGCGTGAACAGAAGTCGCGCCGCCGAGCGTGACGAACATCGCCAATGCACCCGAATAAAACGCGACTTTAAGAGAACGAGGATTCAACATTTTTAAGTACCCTTTCGATTTAGTGGATAACGGATAGTGGATAGTTTAAGAACTGTTCCTGCCTTTCACTATCCGTTATCCACTAATAACTGCCGAGCGTGCGTTGCCAGACAAGAGATTTTTTCAAGACGCACAAGCGTTGACGTTCTTCCGTCGTGGTGTGCGGTTCGAGTTGTTCGATGATGGATTCGATAAGCGGGATGCCGAGCGTTCCGGTGTGCGCGATGATTTGCGAATAATAATGAAGCTGTAATTTGCCGCGCGCGTCAATGTGAAACTCGTGCATCGCCGCGTCACTCATGCGGACGACTTCACAGCCGACCGGAATCACGCGACGCGGCACGCCGTGATGCAACTTGCCCGTTTCGTCTTGCCAGCCGAGCAGAAGCACGCCGACGAGTACGCCCTGTTCATTCAAGTAGTCGGGGCTAAGAACGGCGAGGTCGGGACGCGGCGAAAGTCGGGGTCCGAAGTTGCCGTATTCGGGATTGAAAAGCAGCGTGTTGTAAATCACACCGATGACCTGACTGC
>JBGTMR010000391.1:0-1998 GCA_041743485.1 Pyrinomonadaceae bacterium | reverse complement strand
TGGGCGCGGAACGATTTTTGAACTTAGTATCGGCAGTATCAACATTGAATTGTACGTTCCGGTTTTAATCGCCCTTATCGCTTATCTTATCGGCTGGTTTGTGCTTAATCACACGCGCTTCGGGCGGCACACGTTCGCGCTTGGTGATAACGAAGAAGCGGCGCGTTTGATGGGCTTAAACGTGGGTCGAGTGACGCTCGGCGTTTATGCTTTGAGCGGCGCGCTCGCGGGACTCGCGGGCGTGATTCTCGCTTCGCGTCTTGGGGCGGGACAACCTACGGAAGGCGTCGGGTGGGAACTTGACGCGATTGCGGCGGTCGTCGTCGGCGGCACACTTCTGACGGGCGGAAAGGGCGGCGTCGGAGCGACGATTATCGGAGTGTTGTTGTTGGGTGTGATTCTCAACATGATTAAAGCCGAAGGTTTGAGTTCGTGGTGGCAACTGGTTTTGCGCGGGGCGTTTCTGCTTGCTGTCGTCGTCGTTCAGAATCGGCTTAACAACCAAAGGAAATGATTCATTTGGAAGAATTGAATCATTGATTCATCGGTTCATTGATTCATTATCGAAGTGTTTGATTGAAGTGTTTGATTAAGGATGAATTTTAGGAGTGATGGTTATGAGTAACGGACGTTACACGGAAGATGAATTGAACGCGCTGGTTCAGGATTTCAACCGCGACGGGTTTTGTGTGCTGCGCGGTCATTTCACGAAAGATAAAATCAGAGAGTGGCGCGAGGCTTTTATGCCCTTGCTTGAAGACCATATTGCGCGCGAAGGGCATAAACAGAATCGCGGTTCGATGCGTTATTACGTCACCCTGCCGTTTGAAGCACCGTTTGCCGATACGTCGGTTTATGAAGACGCAGACATTCTGTACGTCTGCGAAAGCATCGTCGGGCGCGATATGGTGATGTGCCAACTGGCAACGGACACGCCTTTGCGCGGTTCGGATTATCAAGAGATTCACAGCGATGCGATGCCTTTGTTTCCCGAAACGAATTTCGAGACGCCGACGTTTCAACTTGCCGTCAACTTTCCACTCGTTGACGTAACCGAAGCGAATGGACCCTTTGAAGTCGCCCGCGCGACGCACTTACTCACCAAAGCCGAAGGGTTAAAAATGATTGAAACGGGAGCGGCGAAGCTTGAATCAATCACGCTTGCGGCGGGCGATGTGATGATACGCGACGTGCGCGGCTTGCATCGCGGCACGCCGAACAAAACGGACGAACCGCGCCCGATGTGCGTCATAGGTTATAGCCGTCGCTGGCTGCATCGCCCGGAAGTTCACATACGCATTCCGCGCGCAGTACACGAAACTCTGTCAGAACGCGGGCGTCAGTTACTGCGCTTCAATCCGGTTGTCGCATCGCTGGATGAAGTGGAAAACGAAGAGGTTTATCAAGCCTTCGCGTTCTGATTTTAAGCAGTACCGAATCCTAAAGCCATTGAAGGTTTAGAGGCGGGCTTTCCTTCACCGTTGCGATAAGGCGCGAACGGTTGACGGAAAGCCCGCCTCTAAACGTCGGCGTCACTTTGCGAAGCGATATTGGAGTTGTGGTAAATTCCTGTTTATCGGTTTCACGAATCGTATTTGTCGCCGGAAATTATTAACAATGATGCAAGTTGAAAGCAGGTACAAAAGTCTGCGATACAAGTTAAGCCTGTTCCTTGTCGGATGTTTGCTTATAACCGTGTGTGCAATGAATTTGCTCGCCCAACAAACGCCCGCGCCGTCAACCCAACGCGGTCGCTCATACAGCGAAGGTGACGAACGCGCGAAACCGACTGTGACCGCAGTGCGCGGCGTGTCGCCCGTGAAGTTCACCGATATAACGGCGCGTTCCGGGATAAGTTTTCGTCACCACGCATCGCCCACGTCAAACAAGTATCTGCTTGAAACGATGGGCGGCGGAGTCGCGCTTTTCGATTATGACAATGACGGACGCCTTGATGTGTATTTCACCAACGGGGCGCAACTTCAAGATTCGATGAGT
>JBGTMR010000390.1:0-2642 GCA_041743485.1 Pyrinomonadaceae bacterium | reverse complement strand
CCGTCGGCGACGACGAAGCCGCTCGTGAGCGTGCGACCGTCGGGCAGTTTGAAACCGTTCGTCAAGCGCAGGCGGTCAGTGAACGCCACGCCGTCAACCCACACGACGCTGTTGTTAAGCGGCATCGCTTCACCGGCGATGGGGGCGGTCAGACCGAGCGTTTCATACGTCACCTTCTTAGCGGTGATAAGGTTCTCACCCGGTTTCGCGCGACTAATATCACTCCTGACGGCTGTGGTGAGTTTTAGCGCGGCGGCGATGTTGAGCGAGCCTGCGCCCTCCGTGATGAGGCGTTCGTAGCCGCTCATCTCTCTGTTCATCACCATCCGTTCATAGACGGGCAGACGTTGCGCCGTCCGCATCAACAACGCTTTGACGATGCGCGGCGTCAAATTCGGATTGGCTTCGAGCATCAACGCAATCGTGCCTGACACGACGGGGGCGGCGAACGAAGTCCCACTCAAAATTTGATACGTGCCGTTAGCTTGCGGCGTGTTCGTGCTTGTGTCGCCGCTCAGCAAGCCACCGATGAGACCGCCGCCGCCCGTCGAACTGTATGAATAGTTGGCTGTGGGAGACGATGCGGAAGTTTCCGCCGCACCCGTCTTGTTGCCGGGAGCAACGATGTCGGGTTTGGTGAGTCCGTCAACGAGGGTCGGACCTCTCGATGAATAACTCGTCACGGTGTCGTCGGAACGCTGGTCGGTCTGCTGCGTGTTAACCGCCCCGACCGTAATCACCTTCGGAGAATTAGCCGGAGAGAGGATGCCGCCGTAAATCGTGCGCCCTGCCGAATCCTTGCCGTAGTTGCCCGCCGCCGCGACGACGACGATGCCTGAATCAACGGCGCGCCCGACTGCCTGACATAGCGGATCGGTCTTGTAGCTCTGCGTGATGGCTGTGCCGAGCGAAAGATTGATGACTTTTATGTTGTAGGTTTTGCGGTTCTTGATAACCCAATCAATTCCGGCAATGGTGTTTGAAACCGTACCCCGACCGTAAGAGTTGAGGACGCGCACATCAATCAGATTGGCGTTCGTCGCAATTCCGCCGTAAGTCGGCGCGCCCGAATTTTGAGCCGCGTAGTTTTCGCTCGCCTGTCCCGTGCCTGCCGCGATACCGGCGGTATGCGTGCCGTGTCCGTAAGCGTCTGTGGTCTTGCCTTCGCCGGTAAAATCTATGCGTTTTTTAACGCGGTCGTAAGACGCGAGATACCTTTGCGAAAGCAATCCCGTGCCGAGCGTGCCGCCGCTGTAACGCCACTCGTAACCGGCGAACTCCGCCGCGTCGGGCGGGCTGATGCCGCTGTCGAGAACCGCGATGCCGATCTTATTGCCGCCGCCGCCGTCCGCGAGATTCTCATTGCCGAAGGGCAAGACTTTGCTCGCACCCGTCGTCACCGCGACGTGGCTCGTGTTATCGGGCGGTGCGGCGAGTGAGCGGACTTCTCCGTCGGCGGACATCCACGCCACTGCGCTTTGCGCTTCCAATTCCTCAAGCCTCTCGACCGGAACATCGGCGATTGTCACATTCAGCGAGTCCAAACGCTGATGTACGTTCGCACCCACGCGCTCAAGCGCAAGGCGCGTCTGCTCCGGCGTCGCATCCGATGCTTGGTTCAAGATAATTCGGATCTTCTTCTCGCCGCTCGAACGCGCGTGGCGGATGCGTGCGCGCAACTCGTCGGGCATTTTGCCGGACATGCGGCGAACATCTCGCGTCCGCCCTTGCTCGACGGGGAGATTCGCTTGAGTGCTTATCAAAGGCGCGAGCAGAGAAAAGATTAAGAATGCAGTGATTGAGGGACGGCGCATAACATACTCTCCATAGTGAAAATCAAACTGATTTCGGCATTCCAACACGCTAAAGGGAAGCGGTGGCTGGAGCGGCTTATCACAAGTCGTGTGCCGCACTGCGAAAGTCTCGATTTTCAGGGAAAAGCTTTAGAAAACGCCGTGATGAAGCGAAGCGTTGATGTGTGTGATGTCTCTTTGACCGGAAAGTTGTCAAATGGAAGGTCGAACTGAAAGAACTGTTTTACGCACGAAAAAGAAGTAGCCACGAATGTACAATAAGCGGATTTCCATAGCGTACAAGGCTTCAGGCATTCATCACAGAAACGCAGAGAACGCGGAGAGCAAATAACCTTGCACCTCTCTTTGCGCCTACTCTATATCCTCTGCATCTCTGCGGTGAATCCTTCTTTGATACATAAGTCATACGGGGTTCAACTCGCCAACGCTTCAACTTCCTGCATAGGCATCTTCAAACCTAAATGCTCATAAGCTGCCCGTGTGCAGACACGACCGCGCGGCGTGCGATTCAAGAAGCCGATTTGAATCAAATACGGCTCGATGATTTCTTCGATTGATTCGCGCTCCTCGCTTATCGTCGCCGAAATTGTGCCGATGCCGACGGGTCCGCCGTCGAACTTTTCCATAATCGCGGACAGTAATTTACGGTCAACCTCATCAAGCCCGAAGCGGTCAACTTCCATTTCATCGAGTGCCGTGCGCGCAAGTTGTTGTGTGATGCGCCCGTCGCCCAAGACTTCCGCGTAATCGCGCACGCGCCGCAAAAGACGATTCGCAATGCGCGGAGTTCCACGCGCACGGCGTGCAAGTTCACGCGCTCCCGTCGCT
>JBGTMR010000389.1:0-1955 GCA_041743485.1 Pyrinomonadaceae bacterium | reverse complement strand
GTTTGGTGAAGCGCGGTCGTTCCTTCGGTCGCGTCGGTTTGATAAGCGAGCGTTTTGGCGCGTAGGTAAAAATACTTCCACGTCGCATCAGCCATAAGCGGTAGAACGCGCTCGATTGCCTTGTATGACATCAAGGTTGCGAAGCCTTCTTTGAGCCACAAATCATCGAACCAGCGCATCGTCACCAAATCGCCGAACCACTGATGCGCGGCTTCGTGGGCGATGAGTTCGGCGCGGGCGAAGATGTCGAAACGGGTCGCGTGGGTCGGGAAGATAATCGCTTCTTCGCGCAGGAAAGTCGCGCCCGCGTGTTCCATGCCGCCGTAAGGAAATTCGGGCAGAATCACGAGGTCATACTTGCTAAACGGAAACGGACAATCGGTGTATTCGGCAAAGAACGCGCACGCTTCACGATTCAGGCGCAAGACTTCCGCGACGTGTTCGGCGATGCGCCCATCTTGCGAACGGCGCACATAAAGCATTGTCCCAAGCGGCGATTCGTTATCTTCAAATTGTGCGAACTCGCCCGCCGCGAATGCGAAAAGATAGGTAGAGATTGGCATGGTCGCGTTGAAGCACCAAAGCTTATTTGAAAGTTTTTCATTGGCTTCGTTAGAGATGGAGTTCAGCTTGGAGTTTGAGACGACATGCCACGCGGCGGGGGCGACGACATCAAGCTTAAAGCGGGCTTTTAAGTCGGGTTGGTCGAAGCAGGGAAACGCCGTACTCGCATCGCACGGCACGAACAAAGTATAAACATAATTGGAGTCGGTCGCGGCATCGTGGTATCGGGTGACGGCACTGCCCGCCGGATTGATGGGCGAGGTGAAAGCGATTTTGATTCGATTCTCGCCGGTTTTAAGATGAGCGTTTGAAATGAAAATGTGGTCGGCTTCAATGTGCCACTCCGCGCCGTGTTCATCGTTGATTGAAACGACTTCAAGTTGATAAATGTGCGAATCAACCGCAGTCACGCGCCAGTCAAGTACGATGTCGGAAGGTTGCGCGAGTGTCACGCGAATCTCAATCGTGCCTTGTAAATGCGTGGCTTCGGGCGTCAGCGTGAGACGCAGATGATAATGGACATCACAGTAATTCTTCGTTCGCCACTGCGCGAGTTCACGGCTGATGTCGTCGGTTAAAGCGGGAGTCGTCATAAGAGGTTATGAAGTTGGAAACCGGAGCTTCTGAATTGGAAATTTACCCGCTCGGTGAGAGGGCGGTTGTGGTTCGCTTTGCACAAAGCATGAGCGAGGAGGCGCACGCGAAGGTAAAAGCATTGTCGAATTACTTCCGACGAAGCAATGCATTCGGCATCGTCGAATGCGTGGAATCGTTTGCGAGTCTCGCGGTAGTGTACGACTTAGACGCGACACAAAACCACTTGATAAACACGAAATCAAACCTCGCGCCGTTTGATTACATCGCGGGTTTAATTCGGCGCGGACTCGAAAATTCAGCGTCGTTTGAAGATGAAACGAGCCGTGAAATTATCATCCCCGTGTGTTACGGCGGCGAACATGGGCGTGACCTCGAAGCGGTCGCCCGCCATTGTCTGATGTCGCCCGATGAAGTCGTGAGGCTTCACGCGGCAGGGACATATCGAATGCTGTTTAACGGATTCGCGCCGGGCTTCGCGTATCTCGGCGGACTCGACATGCGGCTTACAACTCCGCGTCGTGATGTGCCGCGCGTGCGTGTTCCGAAAGGTTCAATCGGAATCGGGAACGCGCAGACGGGTGTTTATTCATTCGCCACTCCAGGCGGTTGGAATCTCATCGGACGCACGCCGCGCACGCTGTTCGACGTGGCGCGAACGCCGCCCGGCTTGTTGCGTTCCGGTGATACGGTTCGGTTTCAAGTTATCGAACACGGGGAATTTGAAGCTTACGTTGAACCGACGCCGCACCCTTTTGTGAGATGAACATCGAAGTCATACATGCGGGTTGGCTGAC
>JBGTMR010000388.1:0-4425 GCA_041743485.1 Pyrinomonadaceae bacterium | reverse complement strand
TCGACGGCAGGGTTTGGCACCTCGATGTCGGCTCATCTCATCCTGGGGCTGAAGAAGGTCCCAAGGGTTTGGCTGTTCGCCAATTAAAGAGGTACGTGAGCTGGGTTTAGAACGTCGCGAGACAGTTCGGTCCCTATCTGGTGTGGGCGTAGCAGAATTGATGGAATCTGACCTTAGTACGAGAGGACCGGGTTGGATTGACCTCTAGTGTACGAGTTATGACGCCAGTCGTATCGCTCGGTAGCTATGTTGAGCATGGATAAACGCTGAATGCATCTAAGCGTGAAGCCAGACCAGAGATTAGTTCTGCCAGTGAGACTCGTGGTAGACCACCACGTTGATAGGCTGGATATGTAAGCGTAGTAATGCGTTTAGTTGACCAGTACTAATGTTCCCAAGGCTTGACCGTAAAATTTACTTTCAAGCAAAACAAAGCAAGTTCGTCGCTTGCACACACGATAAAACTTACGCATTAAAATCACTATTCGATTCTCAAAGCTCTTTTACAAGAGTTGACAAGTTTTCCGGTGATTCTGTCGAGAGGGTCACACCCGTTCCCATCCCGAACACGGAAGTTAAGCCTCTTTGAGCCGATGGTACTGCGCGGGTAGCTGCGTGGGAGAGTAGGTAGTCGCCGGATTAAATATATAAAAGCATAAGCCCGCCTGACATTTTGTTTGGCGGGCTTATGCTTTTATATGTCAGTGTCAATGTTATTGAAGCCATTATTAGTACATCTATAAAGTGTCGTTTATTCTGTCAGTGTTTGGGATTGTTCACAAAAGGGATTTTACCGGTCGGTAATCTGAAATGAGTCAAAGCTTTTATTCAAGGGCGATTTCATACGGGACAATCGGTGCTGCTTTGGCACTAATGTTATCGGCGGTAGGTTTTCTGACGGTTTATTCAAGTGGGATTTTGTTGGGTGTGTTATGCGCGGCGTGGCTAGGGGAAGATTTCAAGCGGCAGTTTGGTAAATTCGTTGGTGCAGCGTTGGTAATCGCTTCGTTGACAAGTTATATGTTTTACCTGTTCGTCGCGGGGGATTTTAGTTTCGCGTCGCTCACGGGGCGGCAAAGAGATTCAGCGATTTATCTGATGTTGTGGGTGGTGCTTGTCCGACTTTTTCAAAGGAAATCGGAGCGGGATTGGCTGACACTTCACCTGTTGACATTCACGTTCGCTGTTTTGGCTTTGGGATTAGCCGTCACCGCGCAATCCGGCGTGATAATGTTGGTTTATCTGTTCGCATCGTTCTGTGTATGGATAATTCGTCAAGTCAATGTTTCGGCGTCGTGCGCGGAAAATGCCAAGTTGGTTAAACCGCTTGATGCGTCGAAAATACAAAAACACGGGTTGCGCGCCTCTCCGCAAAGCAAACAATTGTTTGCTGTTTCTTTGTGTACCGTTCTATTGATAGTTGGTTTTGCAGTCCCGATATTTTTGACCGCGCCGCGTATCACAGAAAGTGCTTTGGCGAGTCTCAAAGGGCGTGGCAGCGTCATCGGATTCACGGATAGCATTAGTCTCGGCAGCATCGGGCGGTTGCAACAATCGGATCAGGTGGTGATGCGCGTGCGGGTTGATAACGCTCCGGTGGAGATGAACGGCAGATTGCGTTGGCGCGGCACGGCGTTCGATTTTTTTGACGGGCGTGAGTGGAACCGTTCAAACTTAAATAGTAATGAAGCGACGGCGGTTGAGGATAAATTATTTCGCATCGGCACGACGCGCGATGTCAAACGACTTGTCAGGCAAACTTTCTTTGTTGAGCCGACGGATACTCCGGTATTGTTCGCGGCTTCGCGCCTTGTCGCTATCGAAGGCGAACTGCCGTTCGTTGTGATGGATGCCGAAGGTGGAGCGCAATCGGCATCGCATCTCGGTCAGACGCTTTCGTATCGGGCTTATTCCGATGTCGAAGATTTGTCGGGACTCTCTCTCGCGGCGGATTGGAATAAAATACCGGACGCATATTCAAGGTATCTTCAACTTCCCGCGAATTTCGATAATCGCATCGCGCAGCTCGCCGACAAACTCGCTTTGCAAGCCGGAGCGCAAAATAATTACGAGCGGGCGCGTTCTTTTGAAGCTTATTTGAAGGACGAGTTTAAGTATTCGTTCGAGATGCGCGCGGAAGGGCGAGACCCTGTGGCGGATTTTCTGTTCCGTGTGCGCGAAGGGCATTGCGAGTATTTCGCGTCGGCAATGGCTTTGATGTTGCGCGCACAAGGGATACCGTCGCGCGTCGTCGTCGGTTATCAGAGTGGGGAATACAACGCGGCGGCTAATGCTTACACCGTGCGACAGCGTGAAGCGCATTCATGGGTCGAAGCATACTTTCCGCAAAATAATTCTTGGGTGACATTCGACCCGACTCCCGTTTGGTATTCGCCTTCGGACGACGGCATCGGAAACGCTTGGCTCTCACAACTTAAAGATTATGCCGAAGCTTTCGATTTGGTTTGGGCGCAGTATGTCGTTTCTTACGGCAAGCAGGAACAGCAATGGCTCGCCGGAAGTTTGCGCGAAGGACTCGGTGAGCAGCGTCAAATGTTCGCGCGTCGCTTCAATGCTCTAAGCGAAAGTTTGCGCCGGAAGTACGAAAACTTTAGGGGATCAGTTCCTGAAACCCGCGAAGCGAACGGCGTATTGCGGGAAGCGATGCTTTTACTCGGCATCTCACTGATTGCAGGGATGGTTTTTTTAGTGCATCGTCTTTATCAACGTCGGAGCAAAACAGTTACGCAAAAATCTCAAGCCGCAATCGTGAGCGCGTCGTTATCTTCGTCGTCATCAGCGATGTTTGAGTTTTACACGCGCATGACGACGGTGCTTAAAGCGCGGGGTTTCGAGCGTGAGCCTTCGGAGACACCGGCGGAGTTTGCCGCATCGCTCAAAATTCCGGCGGCATCTGTGGTGACAAACGCTTTTGAGCGCGCGCGCTATGGCGGTGAATTTTTAACTCCAAACGATGCGAAGGAAATCGAAGATTGTTTGCGACACCTTGAAGCTTCCGGCGAAGATGGAAGCGACGTTTGAAGCGACAAAGATAAAACATTGAAGGTACGAAGATAGAAATTAGGGTTTATAAATTGTGATACATCAAATGAAGAAAGTCGGTTTCGTCAGTCTCGGATGCTCGAAGAATTTGGTTGACAGCGAAGTGATGATGGGCAAACTGCGTCAAGCGGGTTATGAAATCACGACGAACCCAGAAGAAGCCGACACGCTGGTCGTTAATACTTGCGGCTTTATTGACCACGCGAAAAAGGAATCCATTGACGCGATTATTGAAGCGGCGCGTTTGAAGTCGGAAGGTAATTGCCAGCGTCTCGTCGTCGCGGGTTGTCTCACCGAGCGTTATCAAAACGAATTGCGTCTTGAACTGCCGGAAGTTGATGCGTTCATCGGCACGAATCAGATTGATTTAATCACGGAAGTTTGCGACAGCCGCACGAACACACGCGCTCTGCCCGTCATCCCGATGGGCAATAAAAGCGCGACGTATCTTTATGACGAGGACGCACCGCGAGTTTTGACGACGCCGGGTTACACGGCTTACGTCAAGATTGCCGAAGGGTGTGACCGACCTTGCGCGTTCTGCGCGATTCCGATTATGCGCGGTTCATATAGAAGCCGCCGTTTCGGTTCGGTCGTGAATGAAGTTCAACAACTCGCCGCGCAGGGGGTGAAAGAAGTCGTTCTCATCGCGCAGGACTCGACACGGTACGGCGAAGACTTGGGACAGAAAGAGGGACTCGCAAGTCTGCTTCGTGAACTCGCGCGAGTGGACGGCATCGAATGGGTGCGCGTGATGTATGCGTACCCGACGCACGTTTCCGATGCCTTTCTCGATGTGATGGCGGAAGAACCTCACGCCGTCAAGTATCTCGACATCCCGCTTCAACACGCTTCCCCGCACATCCTCAAAGCGATGCGGCGCGGCGGCACACGCGCCGGACTTGAACGCCTGCTCGAACGCGCCCGCCGACGTGTTCCCGGCATTGCGATTCGCACGACGTTCATCACGGGCTTTCCCGGCGAAACCAAAGAGGACTTTGAAGAACTCGTCGCCTTCATACGCAACGTAGAGTTTGACCGCGTGGGAGTTTTCACTTATTCCGATGAGCAAGACACACACGCCGAAACGCTCGCGGGCAAAGTTGACGAAACGATTGCGATGCGTCGTCGCGCGCGTTTGATGAAAGAGCAAGCCAAAATTTCACAACGCAAAAACAGAGCGCGCATAGGTCATACCACGCGCGTTTTATTTGAAGGCACGGCGACGGAATCGGATTTACTGTGGCAGGGTCGCACCGAAGGACAAGCACCCGAAGTTGACGGTTGCGTACTCATCAACGACGCGCCCGAAAACTTCAATCCCGCGCCCGGCGACTTCGTTAACGTCTACATCACCGAAGC
>JBGTMR010000387.1:0-3461 GCA_041743485.1 Pyrinomonadaceae bacterium | reverse complement strand
GACAGGAGACGGGAACGGCGATGCCGAAGGTCGGGTCGAGTCGGGTTTCAACCTTTTCAAGTTCACCGTTTAAGATGTGGCGAATCATCGCGCGCGTGTAGGCAATCTTCATGCGCTGCCCTGCGCCGTTCGCCGCACCGCCGCTCCAACCCGTGTTGACCAGCCAGCACGTCGCGTTGTGTTCGGCGATTTTCTTGCCGAGTAAATCTGCATAGACCGACGGGTGATGCACCATGAACGGCGCGCCGAAGCACGTCGAAAACGTGGCTTGCGGTTCATTGCCTAAACCCTTTTCCGTTCCCGCAATCTTCGCGGTGTAGCCGGAAAGGAAGTGATACATCGCCTGTTCCGGTGTGAGGCGCGCGATGGGCGGCATCACGCCGAACGCATCCGCCGTGAGCATGATGATGTTCTTAGGGTGTCCGGCTTTGCCTTCCGTGACGATGTTCGGAATGGACTCAAGCGGATAAGCGGCGCGTGTGTTTTCGGTTTTCGTCGCGTCGTCTAAATCGAGTTTGCGCGTCGCGGAATCAAGCAGGACGTTTTCCAAGACCGTGCCGAACATGCGCGTCGTGCGGTAAATATCAGGTTCGGCTTCCGGCGAAAGGCGTATGACTTTCGCGTAACAGCCGCCTTCATAATTGAACACTCCTTCATTGCTCCAGCCGTGTTCGTCGTCACCGATAAGGAGGCGTTCGGGGTCGGCACTCAAAGTTGTTTTGCCTGTTCCCGAAAGACCGAAAAACACCGCGACGTTTGATGGATCGTCGGTGGCGACGTTTGCCGAGCAGTGCATACTCATCACGCCCTGTTTCGGCAATAGGTAATTTAGAATCGTGAACACGCTTTTCTTAATTTCGCCCGCGTAAGACGTGCCGCCGATGAGGACGAGACGTTGCGAAAAATCAAGCAGGATGAAAGTCTGCGAGCGTGTGCCGTGAACTTCGGGTTGGGCTTGAAAACCCGGCAAATCAATGATGGTGAAATTCGTCGCGCGGTCGGAAATTGCGGCATCACGAATCAGGAGATTGCGGGCAAACAAAGAGTGCCACGCGAGTTCGGTGATGACTTGAACTTTCAACTGATAACGCGCATCCGCTCCCGCCGTTAAGTCCTGTACGAACACTTCACGCTCACGCGCATAGTTCTTCATCTCGTCGCGTAAGACGTTGAATTGAGATTGTGAAATCTCCTTGTTGACTTCGCCCCACCAAACTTCCGCCGCGCTCGAATCTTCGCGGACAATCGCTTTATCTTTCGGTGAACGCCCGGTGTGTTCGCCCGTATCAACGACGAGCGCGCCGTGTTCGCTGATTGTGCCTTCGCCGCGTCGCAAGATTTCTTCGTAGAGTTGTGCGGTCGTCAGGTTGCGATGTGCGGCGCGCGAAAGGTCGAAACTAAATTGATGCGACGTGTCGTTGCGGTCATTAGTGCGGGCATCGGTATTTGCGTCGGGCTGTTCATCGGCGCGAGTGTTTTTGGGCAAAGTTAATTCTTCAATCATTGCTTCTCCTTGAAAAGATTTTTGTTGGACATCGGAACTATCCGCTAAAAACTTTCTCCTAAATTTATTTAGAGACGAACTTGTGTTTATGATCTTTGGTTGACTTGATTGCGTCGTTCGCGTGCGAGTTCGCGGAAGGCGACGGCGAGGTCGCGCGCGGCACGCTCTAAACGGTCGGCGACGGCGAGCAGTTCGTTTTCGTCTCCGATGGTCGGTTGAGCGACGACGGCGAGAGCGGATTTAATTTGTGTCGTCAAACGCTCGGCTTCGGTCATGGTTTCTTGTTCAGCGCGTGTCATTTGAATTATCGCGGTGCGTGATGTCGGCTCGTTACTCACAGTGATTTACTCGACTCCCTGCTCGATAAGAATTTAGCGGTGTATAAAATGAACGTATGTTTATTCGGGAACAACGGATTTGACCTGTTTTTCCGGCGCGGCGTCGCGCTTTCGGGAAAACGGAGACTTTAACATCGAACGGAGGTAAAGGGAAAAGGCGCATAGTGGATAACGGATAGTGGATAGCGGATAGTTTAAGAACAGCTTCTTCACTATCCACTATCCGTTATCCACTATTGAACGGTCGCGGGTAACAAGCTTCCGCGCGGGTCGCTTGCGGTCGCCGTGCCGTCATCAACCGTCATAATCATGCCGTGAAAGTAAATGTCGGAGTTTGATAAAACCACGACGACATCGCCCGCGACAGCCTGCGCGTCCGCGAGTTGAAAGCGAATCGTGGTCGCGTTGCCGTTGGTGTGTTCGAGTGTTTCATAGATGAACGTATCGGCATCCATGACAATGGTTTGCGCGGTGTTATCAACGCGGGCGGGTTGTGACATTTGGTGTTTTGTCCTTCTGAAGAATCGCTTAAAAATCCGTCGGGAAATTGTTCGGGTGAAACGGGCGGTTGTACAAATCTTGGTACAGCCAACCGAGAACGCGGGCTTCCGCCGTACATAAAACTTCGAGCCAGCACGTCGTTAAGAAAATCTCACGCTCATCATCGGACGGCAAATCGGCGGCGCGTTCAATCGCGGAGACGTTCGCGTCCGTGCTTAACGCGAACGCTTCGGTGACGGCTTCGTTGGTCTTGGTCGCATCGTCGAGGGCGGTCAGAAGTTCGCTTATCCAACGGTGCAGGTCGGCTTCGGTCATGTAGGTATTGAGAGCCTGAAAGACGCCGAGTGCGAAACGGTCTTCCGCCGAATCGAAATGAAAAGCGTTCGCCTGTGGCGACATGGCTTCATCGCGCGTCTGCTTCCACTGGAAAACTTCTTCGACGTGCGGATGACGGACGACGGCGACGCGCGAATCGAAATTGAGAAACCATTCGACGCATTCGACGAGGGCGGCTTGGTCGGGCGCGCCCGTCACGGCGTCGCGCGTCACGACGGGCGGACGCGATGATGTCGGGCTTGATGATTCTTCGGGCGATGAGATGTCGGTGTCCGGTGTCATCGTCATGCGCCCGTTTCAGTGTTGGTGGTGTCGGTGGTTTGCGATTCGGCTTGTAATGCGGGGGGCGGCGAATCGTAGCCCGTCAGTTCGGTCGAACGCATCTGCGCGGGCGAACCTGTCTGCAAATACTTGCCGAAGAAACCGTTCCACGTCGGAATCACAATGGAGACCGCCCCGTTTGCCTGCGCCATGCACGCGAGACGAATCGCGGGTCGTACCTCATTCGTGTTGATATAGCCGAACTCTTTAATCGCGGTCGCTTCGAGACGGCTGACGGGCGATAGTTTTTCAGCACCGCCAAGCACGCCGACCCAGCACGTTCCGCACGCCGCCGCACGACACTGAACCGGTATCGGACCTTCACTGCGTCGCGGGTCGAGAGCGTGCCAGTCTTCGCTCCGGTCACGCGCCGCGCCGCTCGCAATCTCTTCGGAATTGATACATGTAAAGCGGCGGTCTTTGCGGCTTTCGTCGAAACGCACAGTCCATTTTTTATCTTC
>JBGTMR010000386.1:0-21474 GCA_041743485.1 Pyrinomonadaceae bacterium | reverse complement strand
CGATTTATCGCTGGGACAACTCAGTAAAGAGATTTCAGTCCCGTCAGGGACGGCTGAACTCCGCTTTACGACCGTGTTCAGTCGTCCCTGACGGGACTGGAAACTGTTTCACATCTAATCCCAGCGATAAATCGCTGGGCTGTTTTCAATCGTCCCTGTCGGGACGGAAAGTGTCCAGACATCAGATCTCAATCATAAATCCCATGCTTCACTAGACCACTGACCACTGACCACTGACCACTAAAGAGGTATGCCGCCGATTTTTTCCACCTTTTTCGGGCGCATGGGAGCGACGAGGACGGATTCGTCCTGCTCACGGTGACGGCGGGCGTCGCCCGCGTGCCACTTTGCCCATTCAGCCGGAGCGTCGAAGGTTTCGCCGCCGTGTTTGGTGATACGTGAACGTATGCGGCACATAACAGAGGTGTTGACGCCCGTGCCGCTTAAAATCGCTTGTCCTTTGGTTAAAGCGGGAAGTTCCGCGAGCAGTTGACGCCCCGCGCCTTCGACGGAGCGCGCGATGGTGTCTTGATCAATCGGGTTGACGATTCGCATGATGATTTGCGTCATGCACTGCGACAAAACGTCTTGGTCGAGTTTGCCGGGACGTTGCGTGATAAGCCCGATGCCGACGCCGAATTTTCTGCCTTCGCTCAAGATTTGTTTCAGGATGTTAGTCGAAACAACGGTCTGCCCGGCGGGGGCGAAGCGGTGCGATTCTTCGAGCAGTGTGAAAACCGGATACGGCAAAAAGTGTTCGCCGAACGTCACTTCCTCACTGACCGTCATCATGCGGGCTTTATTCACACGCCGCAGGAGCGTGGCGACGACGACCTGTTGTTCGCTCTGTTCGATGTCCGAGAGTTGAAGCACGGTGCAGCATCCGGGACGGAACATGTCGCGCAAAGGGATGTCTTCGCTGTCAGAGAAAATCGTGTCCGTGCGCTCGAAACGCGAATCGAGCCGCCACAATAAACCTTCGATGGATGAGACGTTGCCGGATGAATCGCCGCGCCCGTCGTCCTTGCCGTACTTTTCTTCTTGCACCGCATCGCGCAAATCGTGATACGCCCATTGCCCTTCGCGCCGCGTGCTTTTCAGTTTGCGAAAAGCCTGCGACAGGAAGTGAAGCATCTTGTCGCTTGTGCCTTCGGGTAAAAGATATTTCACGTCGGATTCGGTCAAAGACGAGAAGCGAATCTTGATGCGGTCGTGCGTAAAGATTTTGACTTCGGGACAATAGCCGTCGGCGTGACAAAACTGCTTTTCCGTTTCGATGGCGCGCAGAGTATGGTATTCGGCGTGCGGGTCAACGATAAGGACGGCGGCGCGGTTGTGCGGCATCATCAATTCTTCGACGAGAACGCCCGCCGTGTACGACTTGCCCGCACCCGTCGAAGCTAAGATAGCAAGGTGCGTCGAGACCACATCTTTGATTGAAAGCACAAGCGGGACTTCTCCATCGGCACGTGTCAAAAGCGAACCGACGTGCGCCGAACCATGTTCGCCCGCCGTGTGTGCGGAGAGAACGCCCGCCAATGTTTCACTCGAAGCGAGACGCACGGGCGCACCCGCTTCCGGCGGAATGCGCGGGTTCACAAAGTCGTTCATACGGTCGTCGAAATAGCCGATAGTCTCAACCGTGATTTCGTAAAGCTCACATGCTTCATCGTCAAGCCCGATGAGGGCTGAAACGATTGACGGCGGTGTGTTCGGGTCGGCGAGAAAAGCATCCGGCAGATTGCGAATCAAACGCCGCGCGGTAATAGTGCCTAAGATTCGCCGCTCCGTGTCACCGTCTTGCGCGAGGTAATAAAGAAATTCACCGATGCGCGCACGTTTGTTATCGGCGGTGATAAAAAGATATTCGTGCGGACGCTCACCGGGACCTTTGACCGTTCCGGTAAGCACGTCGGTTGAAGCGTCTTGAGTCATACTTGTGTGATTCAATCGAAGAAACGACGGATGGTTTCGACGACGTAGGCTTGTTGGTCAGAGGTCAGTTCAGAGTAAATCGGAAGGGCGAGAGTCTCGCGTGCCGCCTGTTCACTGTGCGGAAAGTCGCCCGCTTTGTAACCGAGAAACGCGAAGCATTCTTGCAGGTGAAGCGGGACGGGATAGTAAATCGCCGTGCCGACGTTGGCGGCGCGAAGGTGTTCGGCGAGGGCATCGCGCTTGGTTTCGTCAACGCGAATCACGAATTGATTGAAGATGTGGCGGACGTTCTCGCGTGTGTGCGGAAGGCTCACGCGGTCGGATAAACCAGCATCGGCAAAAAGTTCAAAGTAACGTGCGGCGTTGCGTGCGCGCAGGTCAGACCATGAATTGAGGTGCGGCAGTTTGACTCGCAGGATGGCGGCTTGTATGCCGTCGAGACGCGAATTGATGCCGACGAATTTATGATGATAGCGCGACGTTTCGCCGTGAACGCGAAGCACGCGAAGGCGTTCGGCGAGCGCGTCATCATTAGTAACCATCATCCCGCCGTCGCCGCACGCCCCCAAGTTTTTCGCCGGATAGAAACTGAAACATCCAATGGCGGACATCGAACCGGCGCGGCGTCCGTGGTCTTCCGCGCCGATAGCTTGCGCGGCATCTTCGACAAGCGGGATGTTCGTTTGACTTTGGATTTCAATCAACGCATCCATATCGGCGCACTGTCCGAACAGGTGAACGGGCATAATGGCGCGCGTGCGTGAACCGACGGCGAGGCGGACTTGTTCGACGGTTAAGTTGAACGTGTCGGGGTCAATGTCCACGAAGACGGGGCGTGCGCCGAGTCGCGTAATCGCACTCGCGGTCGCAAAGAATGTGTACGGCGTGGTGATAACTTCATCGCCCGCTTTGATGTCCAAAGCCATGAGCGCGAGCAGCAAGGCATCCGAACCGGAAGCGCACGCGACGGCGTGTTTGCAATGTGAATAAGCGGCGATTTTGGATTCGAGTTGCGCGGCTTCGCTTCCCAAGATGAAGGCGTTTGAATCCATGACACGCGAAATCGCGGCATCGAGTTCGTGGCGAAGCGGGGCGTGTTGCGCGGTGATGTCGAGTAATGGAACGTTGGCGATACGCGCCGTTGTTGATGATGAAGCAATAGTCATTGAAACGCAGAAGGTAAAAAGATTTTGGAGTGTGAAAAGTCCCGTCAGGGACATTTTGACAGTAGCCCAGCGATTCATCGCTGGGGATAGCGTATCAATCAATGTCGAGTCCCGGCAGGGACGACTGAAAGCGATGGCGGCATCAGCCGTCCCTGCCGGGACTACATCGGCATTTCGCCCATCTCCCAGCGATGAATCGCTGGGCTATTTCAGGCTGTCCCTTTCGGGACACAAACTTTTAGACACGCTCATTAGACGCGGGCTTTCTCTTTGGCGTCCTGTTGTTCGTCGTTTGCGGTGTTGTCGTAGTAGTTCGCGTAGTAACCCGCATAGTAATTGTAGTCCGACGATTCGAGTTTGACGTTATTAAGCACGATGCCGTAGATGTGCGCTCCCACGTCGAGGAGTTGTTGACGGGCGCGGCGGACGATGGAGCGTGAACTTCTGCCGCCGTGAACGACAAGCATCACGCCGTCGGTTAGGGTCGAGAGAATCGCGGCATCGGTAAAGGAAATCGTCGGCGGTGAATCAATGATGATGTGCGTGAAGCGCGTTTGCAGGGTGTGAATTAAGCGACGCATTTCATCCGAACCTAAAAGCTCCGCCGGATTGGGCGGCACGGGACCCGAAGACATTATTTTGAGATTAGGCAATCGCTCGTAAGAGTGCATCACATCGTCGAGAGCGTTTTCACCGGCAAGGTAGTTCGTCAGCCCGCGCGCATTGGGCAGACCGAAATGAGCGTGGATGCGCGGGCGGCGAAGGTCACAATCGAGAATCAAAACTTCGACTCCGGTTTGTGCCAGCATCATCGCGGTGTTGACGGCGGTTGTCGTTTTGCCTTCCGACGGCTGGCTTGATGTGACCAGTACGCTGCGCGGCGGTTGTCCGGCGGATGAAAGCAGAAGCGACGTGCGAAGGTGGCGGTAAGCTTCCGCGACGGGCGAGCGCACGTCTTCGATAAGCGTCAAGGCGTTGGCATCGCGCGCCATAGTCGTGAGAGCGGCTGATTTCCCGGCGCGGGCTTTGATGAGTTTATCAAGGCGCGGGGCGGGGATAAGGGCGAGCGTCGGTAAGTTGGTGTAACGCTCCACGTCTTCGATGGATTTAAGCGAATCATCGAGCGAGTCGAGCAGGACGCTCAAGCCGACGCCCGCCATCAGTGAAAGCAGCAACGCGACGGCGATGTTGCGGGTGCGTGCGGGTGCGACGGGGGCGCGTGGAAGTCTGGCATCGGTGGCGACGGTGACGTTGTTGGAGCGTTCGCCGGAAGTGATGTCGAGTTCTTTCTGGCGTTTGGTTGCGGTGTTGAGAAGTTCCTTCGTCGTCTCTAAACGCTGGTTTAAGTCGCCTAATAAAATCTCGGCTTGGCTGCGCGTGTTCGCCGTACCACGCTCGGCAGCGTAAGACGAGCGAAGCTTGCCTTCTTTGCTTGTCGCCGATTGATAACTCAAACGCAGACCGCCGACGACTTCATCGGTCAACTTTTTCAGGTCGCGCTTGGATTGCTTGATTTGCTCGTCAACCTTTTGGACTTCCGGGTATTCCGGCGTGTACTGGACGAGAAGGGCGGCACGCTTTTCTTCGAGGTCGTTGATTTTCTGGCGGACGCGCTGAATCGGTAGGTTTAGCTGAACTTCGGGAATCGCTAGAGGGTCTTTTGTATCGCGCGCGGTTTCATAAGCGGCTTGCGCGTCTTTGCGCGCCTTTTCCGCGTCAAGTGCTTGACTACTCAATGTTTCAAGGCGGGCAGCAGTCAAGTCCAGACCTTTCGCTTCACCAAGCGGCAAATCGTTGTTCTTGAGATAAGCGATGCGTTGTTCTTCGAGTTGGCGGGTCTGCAACTGTAAATCGGTGATTTGGCGCGCGAGTGAACCGGCTTGAGTTTGCGTTCCCGAAGTCTCGCGTTGCACGTCGTTATTGATAAAGGTTTGGGCAATCGTCGTGACGACGGCTTGCGCGAGTTGCGGGTCGGTGTGGCGGAATTTTATTTCGACAAGGTTGGTTTTCTCGGTCGGTTCGATGGTGAGCGAACCGCGCAGAGCATCTTCGTAAGGTTCGAGTTTGGCGAGTTGTTCGCTCGTCAGTGTGTCGTTCGCGGTGATGTTCGCGGTCGTGCTTTCGTCATCGGTCGCCACGGCGAGACCTTGCGCGGCGGTTTCGGTTTTCTTATCGCCACCGAAGGCGCGGCGCACGGTCGTCAATAAATTATCGCGTTCTCTGCCGCCGAGAAAAGCGGAGTTGTTAGGCAGGTCGAGGGCGAGGGCGACTTGGCGCATCAGCTTCGGATTCTCAAGCAACTTGAGTTGTGTATTGCGATACTGCAAATCGTTTTGCGTGCCGAACACGAACTCTTTGCTTTGCAATAAAGGCTTCGTTTTCTGTTCGATTTGCAAGCCCAGCTTCGCTTCGTAAATGTCCGGCAAGCGATACATGTAAAGCGCGGCGAGGGTGGTGACGATAAGCATGATGCTTAAAATCAGCCACTTGCGCTTCTGCACGACTTGCAAATAATCACGCAGGTGAACCTGTTCGGCGAAGCTGACGGCGGACGTGGAAGAAGAAGGCGCGGACACCGGAACGGTCAAGTCGCGCAACGGACGGTCAATCACGCCTGAGCCGTGTGGCACAGGCATCAAACGATTATCTTGGGTAGCCATAACGATAAAACCTTAAATTAAGCGATGAGTGATAAGTAATGAGTGATGAGTCGAACAGGTGATTCAGTTGTCACACGTCACACGTCACACGTCGCACGTCACTCTTAGTTTGAGAATAATAACCTGTCGCTTGCTTATGAATTTGGAATTGCGAAAAACCCGCAAAGCCGCGTGCTTGGTGCTTGATGTTGTGGCGACATGATAACAAGGCAGAGTCGAAAGTCGAAAGTCGAAGGATGAAAGCAAGACGAAAATCAGTGTGCGGGCTTTTCGCTTCGACTTTCGATTTTCACCCTTCGACTTTCGACTTGAATGTTTCGTCCCATGCGGGAAGCGGCGCGAGTCCGATATGTTCGGAGAGAAGGCAGCGCAGACGCGAATTGACGGGGCGCGGGGCGGGACGCTTGAGGTCGTGGAAGGAAACGGTTTCGAGCGTGGCAGCTTCTTCTCTGAATCCGGCGGCTTCGAGGAAATGACGGGAGAAGGTCGCGTAGTCCGTTCCCGCTCCGCCGCCCACGACATGATAGATGCCGGGAAGGTCGAGCCGTGCGAGTTCGCAGAGTCGCGCGGCGAGGTCGCGGGCGGCGGTCGGGCTGCCGTAAGAATCATTGATAGCTTTGATGTGCGCTCCGCGTGCTACGAGTTCTTTGATTAAGTTCGCGGTGTCGGTGGCGACGCGGCTTAGAAAGTTTGTGCCGTGCGCGCCATAAACCCAACCCGTGCGAACGACGACGGTGCGCGCGTGCGCGGCTTGCGCCCGACGTTCACCGTCGAGTTTGCTCTGCCCATAAATGCTCAACGGGCGCGCTTCGTCGCGTTGCGTATAGAAGCCGTCTTTCTCGCCGTCGAAAACATAGTCGGTGGAAATCGTCACGAAACAAGCGTTTGATTCATTGGCGGCGCGGGCGAGGTTTTCAACCGCACCGGCATTGACGGCGTAGGCGCGTGCGGCATCCGTTTCGCATCCGTCAACATCCGTCCACGCCGCGCAATTGATAATCGCGTCGGGGCGAAGGCGTGCGGCTTCGCGCGTCACGGCATCGGCGTCGGTGATGTCGAGTGTCGAGTGCGTGAAACTTGCGATCTCGTAATCGAGTGCTTCGGCGTGTTTGACGACGGCACGCCCGACCATGCCGCTCGCTCCGGTGATGAGCAGTTTCATCAGGCTTCGTTCTCCGGTGAGGTGGCGGGCGATGATTCGGCAGATGCCACGGGCGTGGTCACTGCGCCGTATTGTTGTTGGTAATAAGCCTGATACGCACCGTCGCGCACGCGCTCAATCCAGTTCGGATTTTCGGCGTACCAGTTTATCGTTTTGGCGATGCCCGTTTCCCACGTCTCAAGCGGCTTCCAACCGAGTTCGGTTTCGGCGCGCGTCGAATCAATCGCGTAACGACGATCATGCCCTTTGCGGTCGGTGACGTAAGTAATGAGTGATTCCGGTTTGCCGAGCGACGCGAGAATCGAGCGCACGATTTCGATATTGCGACGCGGTTCGCGCGCTCCGAAACAATAAGTCGCCCCGCTCGCTCCGCGCTCTAAAGCCGCGAGGATGCCGCGCGCGTGGTCGTCAACGTAAATCCAATCGCGGACGTTCTGCCCGTCGCCATAAACCGGAACGGGTTCATCGTTCATCGCATTGGTGATAAGCAGCGGGATGAGTTTTTCGGGAAACTGTCGCGCTCCGTAATTGTTGCCGCAGCGCGTGGTGACGGTATCGAGATGATGCGTGTGATGCGCGGCGCGCACGACGTGTTCCGAACCCGCCTTCGACGCGGCATAAGGCGAGTTCGGCGCAAAAGGCGAATCTTCGGTGAAAAACGCCGCATCGTCTTCCGGCAGGCTGCCCATTACTTCATCGGTCGAAATTTGCACGAATCTTTTGACGTTTTTGGCGCGGGCGGCATCAAGCAAGACCTGCGTGCCGATGATGTTGGTACGTAAAAACTCGTCCGCCGACATGATGCTGCGGTCAACGTGCGATTCGGCGGCGAAGTTGATGATTGCATCCGTTCCGTCATCAAGCGCGGCAAGTACCGCTTCACGATTTGCGATGTCGCCGCGCACGAAGCGATGGCGCGCCGCATCAACGCCGTCGAGGTTATCGAGATTGCCCGCGTAGGTCAGGGCATCGAAATTTGTGATATGCCAATGCGGGCGTTCCGCGAGAATGAGACGAACGAACGCCGAGCCGATAAAGCCCGCGCCGCCGGTGATAAATAATTTATGACGCATGATTAGGTGAGCAAATAAAATCGAGATGCTGGTTTTTGATATGGCTTTAGAATAGTTCGGGCGCACCGCTCCCAGTGGACTTGAGCAACTACGACACGTTACCCTTAGTGCATCTTGCTTATCAACTCACGCGATGTCTTCACCACTTCAATCTTCGGGTCACGCAAGCGACTCGCTTAAATTATCAAATCTTGATTTCTTCCGACGTAAGTTTAACCCGTACCGGGCAAAGCATTCTGAATCCTACCGGCGACAATTTTTATGGTGAGTCTCGTAGAAGGAAAGTCGCTGGCGCGCAACAGTTTGTTAAATCTAGTGACGGGCGGCGGGTTGTTATTGTTGAGCCTCGTGTTCGTGCCGATTATGATTCGCCGCTTCGGTATCGAACTCTACGGCGTGCTGACCGTGACGTGGCTGGTGCTGGCGAATCTCGATTGGCTTGACTTCGGCTTTAGTCGCGCGTCGGCGAAATACGTTGCCGAGGAACTCGCCCGCGACGACCGAACGCAAGCGGCGGAGTGGAGTTGGACGGCACTGATGACGCAAACCCTCGTCGGGGCGGGCGGGGCGGCGGGACTCTGGTTTGCCGCTCCGTGGATTGTCAAACAGCTTTTGATAACCGCCGATAAAGAGAGCCTCGTACTGCTGACATTGCGAATCTTCGCCCTTGCCGTCCCCATAGAGTTCGCGGCGCGCTCGCTGACCGGAGTACTCGAAGCAGGGCAACAATTCGCGTGGCTCAACGCCCTGAAAGTCGCCAACACACTCGCCACCTACGCCGTTTATATTATCGCTATCATGCGCGGCAGCGATTTTCTAATTCTTGTATATGGTTTGTTCGCCTTGCGCGTCGTCAACGTCGTGAGTGTTTATCTCGCCGCGACCCGCGTGTTACCGGATTTGAGACGCGCCCCGCGACTTGTTCCTTTTACGAGCGAGTATCGAATACGGGTGCGCCAACTGTTTGGCTTTGGCGGGTGGGTGACGATAACCGCCGCCGTCTTGCCGTTTATTCTGTATCTCAATCAATGGTTCATCGGGGCGTTTGCCGGGGTTGCGGCACTCGCGTACTTCTCCGTGCCGTACAATTTACTCGTGCGCCTCTCAATCGTTTCATATAGTTTGACGGCAACGCTCTTTCCGGCGTTCGCGCAGATGAACGCGCGCACCGAATGGGAACGTGTACAGTCATATTATGTGCAAGCCCATCGTTACCTGTTTCTGTTGACGCTGCCGCTCTTGTTCGTGCTTTATGTGTGGACACCGGAAGTTTTGCGTTTGTGGATTGGCGCGGATTTCTCCCGCGAAGGAACGCTGCCGATGCGTATCCTTATCGTCGGGTTCGGGTGCGCGTTTGTGGCGATGCTTTCGGGAGCGTTGCTCGACGGCATCGGGCGTCCCGATTGGTTGGCGAAGTTCTATTTGATTCAGCTTCCGTTTGTTATTGTCCTCGCATATTTTTTGGTGCGGCGGTATGGCGTCGTGGGCGGTGCGCTCGCTTGTTCGATTCGCAGTTTCCTTGATTTGCTGGCATTGTGGGCTATGGTTTACAAAGCGTTGCCTGTGCGCTGGGCAAAACCACGGGTCAATATACGGCGCGGAATAATCACGACCGCGCTGTTGCTTGGTGGCGCAATCATCGCCGCCTATCTTTTGCGCGACGCGCGATTGGCGAACGGCTTCGCGCTTGCCGGTACTGCTCTCGCCCTCGCTATTTACACGGTGAGTTTGCCGTTGTTCATGATTGATAAAAACGATTACGACTTTTTGCTTCGTTTCCTCCGGCGCGATACAAAGTGAAAGAATTAAGGCGTCGCGCACATTATTATGTCCCCGCTCATCAGCATCATCATGCCAGCTTATAATTCGGCGGCGTTCATCGCGCAGTCAATTCAGTCGGTGATTGAGCAGACATGGCAAGACTGGGAGTTAATCGTCGTTGATGACGGTTCGACGGACGACACCGCCGAAATCGTCAAACGCTTCGCGGCTGCCGACGCGCGCGTCAAATACATTTACCAAACCAATCAGAGGCAAGCTCATGCGCGCAACACCGGAATCCGCGCTTCATCCGGCGACCTTATCGCGTTTCTCGACAATGATGATTTGTGGTTGCCGCGCAAACTCGAATTACAAAGACAAGCGATTGATGACAATCAATCCGATTTCGTATTCAGTAATGGATTTGTTTTTCTCGACTATAATACGACGGACGAGTCACGGGATTTCCCGATTATCACCGGACGTTTTACGGGGCAGGAGATGCTTGACCTTGAAGTCATCAGAAATCGGATTCCGATGTTGACGGTGCTGGTACGGCGTGAAGTCTTGACGGCGGCGGGCGGCTTCGATGTTGATGAACGTTACTGGGGGTCGGATGATTATGAATTGTGGTGTCGCCTCGCGCACGGTGGAGCGACTTTCTTCGGCATGGAAGAACGACTCGTGCGTTACCGCGTCCATGGCGCGGCGATGACCATCCGGCAAACGTCCCGGCTTGAAGCGTCCACCTATAACATCGTCACGAAATATGCTCCCTTAAGTCGCCTCAACGCGCGCACGCGACACACGCGAATCACGCGCGCGCACCGCGCCTTAATCAACGCCTTGCTCGCGGAAGGCAAAGTTGATGAAGCATTGTCGCGCTTGCCCGAATCGCGCCGACTCGATTGTTGGGGTTGGCGCAGCATCATCCAACGTTGGCTCGTGAAATTGCTGCCGCGCCACTACACACGACTGCACCATGCGCGCACGCGGTATCACAACTTCTTCGCGCGTTTCGCTCACCATCCGAGTCATCCGACACGCCTTTAATGAGAAGCGACGTAAGCGACGAAGTTAGTATTGCGAAACCGATTTAAGCGTATCACTCAATCAAAAGCGAATTGATGAACTCTATGACCACCGTTGATGAAACGATGCGCCGCCGCGATGCCGCGTCGCGGGTCAGCATCATCATTCCAACATATAACTACGGGCGTTTCATCACACAAGCGATTGAAAGCGTGCAAGCGCAAACCTATAAGCATTGGGAATGTCTCGTCATTGATGATGGTTCGACGGATAACACCGGCGAAATCGTTGAACGATTTGCCGCTAGAGACGAGCGCATCAAATATGTTTATCAATCAAAGAGTGGCGTTTCCGCCGCGCGCAATGTTGGAATCAAGCGCAATACCGGAGCATATGTGCAATTTCTCGATGCCGATGATTTGCTGGAAGCGAACAAACTCGCGCGTCACGTCGAATATTTGAATCGGCATTCAGATGTGGACATCGTTTATGGCGACTCGCGTTATTTTACCGATGGTAATCCGAATCAACGCTTGTACGGGATGCGCGGTGAGACACGACCCTGGCAGCCTCAAGTCTCCGGTTGCGGGCGACGTGTGATGCCGTGTTTGGTGCGACGAAACATCATGGTTATCAGTTCGCCGCTTATCCGGCGCAAGGTGTTCGAGACGAGCGGGATGTTTGACGAAACATTGTCTTACTATGAGGATTGGGATTTCTTCGTGCGGTGCGCCGCGCATGAAAAATGTTTCGCTTATCAAGACTTCGACGGCACGCGCGCTCTCATCCGAATTCATGAGACGAGTGCAAGTAAAAACTTGAAGCGGATGAACGAAGGATTGTTGCGCGTGCGAAGCAAAATCGAGCGGTTAGTTGCCGATGAAAACGTGCGCGGCATCAATCGTGAATTGATAATTCAAGACCGGGGCATGGGCGGCATCATCGAAATCATGGATGGTGATTGGCGACGCGGCTACCGCGCGTTATTTGCCGCCGGAATGCGAAGCCGGAAATTCAAACATCGCGCGCGGTGGGTGCTGGCGATAATCGGAGCGATGGTGATGCCGCCGCGCCACTTGCTAAATTTCATGCACACGCCCGGAAAAGAGTTGCCGGGCTTCGCGTGGCGCAAACTTAAAGCCGCGCTATGAGTTGACAAGAAATGAGATGCTAAAAGCACTTCGCCGTTTTGTGAAACTTGAAGGCGAAGACAATTCAAGTTCACGCGCCGGAACAGAATCCTTGCGAATCATTTATGCTTCTTAAACTCACCATCGCCATCGTGACATGGAACAGCGTCGCCGACGTGCGCGAATGTTTGCAAGCACTTTACGGCGCGGACGAGTTTTCTTCGGATTGGGAAGTCTGGGTTGCCGATAATGCTTCGACGGACGACACGGCAGCGGTCGTGCGCAGCGAATTTCCGCAAGTGAAGATTATCGCCAACCGCGAGAACGTCGGATTTGCCCGCGCGAATAATCAAATCTTCGAGCGCACACATTCCGATTATGTTTTGTTGCTTAACCCCGATACCGTCGCCACGCCGCAAGCAATCAGCGTCGCGCTTGAGGAAATAGAGCGATACCCGCGCGCCGGAATGCTCGGCATTCAACTGCGAAACACCGATGGGACATTGCAAGAATCGTGTTTCCGTTTTCCGACGCCGCTAATCAACTTTCTTAATTTAAGCGGGTTACATCTGGCATTGCCGCGCACGTATCGTGCGACACATTTACTGGAGCGGTTTTGGAAGCACGATGAAGCGCGGACGGTGGACTGGATACTGGGCGCGTTTATGCTCGTCAGGCGCACGGTGATAAATGAAATCGGCGGCGTGCCGGAGGATTACTGGATGTTTCAAGAAGATGTTGATTGGTGTTACCGCGCGTGGCAAGCCGGGTACGAAGTGAGGTTTACGCCGCGCGCACAAATCGTGCATCACGGCAACCGGAGCGGTTCACAATTGCCGTCCCTGTTTCGCGTCGAACACATACATCGCGCGCGATATGAATTTTGCCGGAGGTATTACGGTGAGGCGGCGATGCGCTTTATGCAATTGACCGATGCGGTCGGATTTTCATTGCGTAGATTAAGATACCGCTATGATGCTTCGACGCGCGTGGCGGCGCGGCGCGCTGACCGCGAGTTGGCGCGTTTGGGGAGCATGGTCGCGTGGCGCGAACTGCGTCGCCCGACACCGCGCGGCTGACAAGTCCGGTTATTGCGTGCAAATGAAAGAATCTCCCGTAAGTTCAGGCAAAGACGCGAAGCCGACAATCTGCGCCGCCGTCGTCACATATAATCGTCGTGATATTTTGCGCGCGTGTTTGCTCGCCTTGCAGCGACAAACGCGCCCGCTCAATGAGATTTTAGTAGTTGACAACGCCAGCACCGACGGCACGCGCGAGATGCTCGAAGCCGAGTTTCCGCAGTGTCGCGTCGTGCATTTGACGGAGAACACGGGTGCTTCGGGCGGCTTTCACGAAGCGACAAAGTGGGGATATGAAAACGGTTTTGATTGGGTCTGGTTGCTTGACGATGAAGCGCGTCCGGTCCCGGATTGTTTGGAAAAATTACTTGAACACGCGCGCCCGAACAGCGTTTTGATGCCCGTTAAGCGCGACCAAAGCGGACGCCTTTACGGGTTCTTCGCGTGGCGGCGGCGCAATGTTGATATAACGCCGGAAATCCTCGCCCGCCGTCAAGTGGTGAGCGGTAAGTTTTTGTTTGACTTCACGGCATCGCTCGTCGCGCGTGAAGTCATCGCGCAAGTCGGATTGCCGAATAAGGATTTCTTTATCTGGTTCGACGATTTCGAGTATGCGTTGCGCGTCATGGATGATACGGAGGCAATCATCGTTAATGTTCCCGATGCCGTATGCGATTGCGACTTTGGAACGAACATGCGCCTGGTTCGCTTTTTCGGCAAAGTTAGTTATCGTAGCGATCAGCCAGCATGGAAAACTTACTACGGAGCCAGAAATCCGCTGTACTTTTTTTTGCGAAAGCGGCGCAAACCGGACGAAATACTTTTATTTTTGATGATTCAAGTGCGATGGTGCCTGATGGATGTGATTTATGAACCGGATCGGTGGCGGCGCGTGAAGATGCGCTTCAAAGGGATTCAGGATGCGGTGATGGGGAGGATGGGGATGCGCGTGCGCCCGTCTTAGATTGACCAACAAATATTCATAGGACTTTCTCACTTGTTCGTCTTTCGCTTGAGGTTTTGTTGTTCTTAATCTGAGATTTCAAATTTGAAATCTCAGATTTGAGAAAGTCCTAATTCAGGAAGATTTTATGAGGTTAAGCTCGAGTACGAAGATAAAAATTTACAAAACGCTTTGCCGCCCTGCGGTCGGACGTTTCGTGTCACGGGCATTTCGCAACAGAGTACACAATGGAGGGTGTGTTATTGACATTAGCAGCCCGCTCGTCGCTCCCCAAGTCAAAGCTTCTTTGTTCTGGGGCTTTTATGAGAAAGCGGAGCTAAAGTTTATCAATCGGTATCTCAGACGTGATCTCGATGCGGTTGAGTTGGGCGGCAGTTTGGGCGTTGTGACGTGTCAGCTTCGGAAGCGCATTGACGATTGCCGCCGGATCGTATGCATCGAAGCGAACCCGGAGTTAGCCGCCCTTATCAACTACAATCTCAATCTCAACCGACTAAATGAAAACGTATTGGTTATCGCTAAAGCGATTGATTACGAGGCTCCGGGACGGGGCGAAGCCTTCTTTGTGTTTGGTGAGGACAGTTTGGGTGGAAGAGTGACCCGCCGACAAACAGCAGAGAATCGTTTCGTCGTCGAGACAACAACGCTGTCGCAGATTTTGCATGAACACAAAATGGAGGACTACGTTTTGATTTCGGATGTCGAGGGAGCCGAAGTCGGCATTGCGATGCGTGAAGGCGAAGCCCTGAAAAGATGCAAGCAGGCTATCATCGAGTTTCATGCTGCCACCTTCGAGGGCAACGAAGTTGGTGTTGAGCAAATGTGTCGGTTGTTCATTGATGTTCATGGCTTCAAATTGCGCGACCGGCATCGAGAGGTTTGTGTCTTTGAGCGAGTGTGACGGCTTTGCCCATGCGTTGGTTATGACAAACTCTTTGTTCGATTTAGCTCGACGAGCAACAGCTTGATTAGAGTCACACACATTATCAGCGACCTTATCGTCGGCGGGGCGCAAGTAATGCTCCACGATTTGTTGAAGCACACAAACGAGAAAGCAGGCTTTGAAGTCGAGGTCATTTCGCTGACAGACATGGGTGTCATCGGAGCGCAAATTGAGACTTTAGGCATACCGGTGCGCGCTATCGGAATGCGTCCCCGTGATGCGATGAACTTGCGCGGCGTGCGGAAATTGACACGAGAGTTACGCCGCTTTCGCCCTGATGTTGTGCAAACGTGGCTCTATCATGCTGATTTTATCGGGGGGCTTGCCGCGCGTTTTGTCGGAGTGCGTCACGTCGCGTGGGGCTTGCACGCGAGCCATCTCGATTCGCAAAGCGTCAAACGGACGACGCTTTGGACGGTGCGGGCGTGCGCCAAACTTTCACATCGCGTGCCTTCAAAAATCGTGTGCTGTGCCGAAGCCGCGCGGCGGATTCACGCGGAAGCGGGATACGACGCGGAAAAAATGATTGTGATTCCGAATGGATTTGATACCGAACGATTTAAGCCGGACGCGGTGGCGCGGGCAGCGGTGCGTGCGGAATTGAACATCGCGGACGATGTGCCGCTCGTCGGTTTGTGCGGGCGTTTTCATCCGCAAAAGAATCACGAAAATTTCGTGCGTGCCGCCGCGCATCTCAACGCCCGTATGCCGGAAGCTCGATTCCTCTTGTGCGGCGAGGGCAGCGACTGGCAAAATTCCCGACTCGCCGGATGGATTGATGAAGCCGGGTTGCGTGATTGCTTTCATCTTGTGGGTCGCCGCGCGGACATGCCCCGTCTCTACGCGGCACTTGATATTTTGTCTCTCTCCTCATCATATGGTGAGGCGTTTCCGATGGTCGTCGGGGAAGCGATGGCTTGTGGCGTGCCATGCGTCGTGACCGACATCGGTGATTCGTCGCTGCTTATCGGTGACACCGGGCGCGTCGTATCCGCTGAAGATTCACACGCATTAGCGGAAGCGTGGAGCGAGGTTCTTGGAATGACTGATGAGCAGCGCGAAGTGTTGGGACGGGCGGCGCGGCGACGCATCGAAAGTCATTACGGCATTGCCGCCATTGCCGCGCGGTATGCGAGCTTGTACCGGATGATGGCGCGTAGTTGAGAAGGTGCAAATTTTGATTTTATGAACGCAATCTTGCTTATTATGGCGTTGGTCATCGGCGTTAGCATCAGTTTGCTGGTGCCTGATGCGGGTGCGCCCGCGATCTTATATTGCTCGGTACTCACAGTCGGAGTTTTATTCATCATCAACCGACTTGATGACCGCCATTTTTTAGTGCGCCTGTTTGTGTGCGCGCTGCTGCTTCGAGTGACGCTGGCAGCAGTGTTTTTTGTACTCAAGATTGATGCTTTTTTCGGACCTGATATTCCGACTTTTGATGAAATCGGTTATGCGACCCTCCAAGTTTGGAAAGGGAATCTTTACTTCAAGGAAATTTCAAGAGACTTTCTTTCAATCAACGGCACGCCGTGGGGAATGATTTATATGGTCGCGGGAATTTACGGCATACTCGGTCGTAATCTTCTCGCCATTCAATTCACCAATGCCATATTTGGAGCAGCGACGGTAGTAGTCGTTTATTTGTGCGCGCAACATGTTTTCAATAATCGTCGAGTCGCGCGCCTCTCGGCATTGATTGTGGCGTTTTTCCCGTCGCTTGTTTTGTGGTCGTCAATTGCGATGAAAGACGCTCCAATTGTTTTTATGTTAGTTATGGCGATGTACGCGACGCTAAAGCTGGGCGAACAGTTGCACGTCAAATACTTGCTGATACTCGTCGCCGCGATGGTAGGAATTCTTAGCTTCCGGTTTTACATCTTTTATATGTTGGTTGCGGCAGTCGGCGGCGCGTTCATTATTGGAATGCGCGAGGTGACGACGCAAAGCTTCGCGCGACAGTTGGTAATGGTTCTGTGTCTCGGCTTGGCAATGACTTACTTTGGCGTGTTTCGCACCGCGAGTACGCAGTTGGAAACTTACGCCAATCTCGAAGCAGTGCAGCGTAGTCGTAATTATCTTTCCAACGCCGGACAATCCGGCTTTGCGGAGGACGAAGACGTTTCAACGATGTCGGGTGCGGTGCGCGCCCTGCCGAAGGGCTTCGTTTATTTGTTGTTCGCGCCGTTTCCTTGGAATCTTGGGAGTTTGCGTCAGAGTCTCGCCTTACCGGAGATGCTTATCTGGTACGCGCTGTTTCCCTTGTTCGTACTCGGAACGTGGTTCACGATAAGGTTTCGACTGCGGCAAGCACTGCCGATTTTGTTGTTCACCTCATTGCTGACGTTCGCTTACGCGCTGACGCAGGGCAACGTCGGTACGGCGTACCGACAACGGGCGCAGTTGCTAGTGTTCTATTTTATCTTCGCCGCCGTCGGTGCGGTGCTGCTTAGGGAACGCCGCGAAGAGAAAAGATGATATAGATATGGAAATCAAAACTAATATCGAAAGATTGCGGGAGGATAAATGAAGGGCATCGTTTTAGCCGGTGGACTGGGGTCGCGTCTGCGCCCGCTAACCGCCGTGACCAACAAACACTTGTTGCCTGTGTACAACAAGCCGATGATTTACTATCCGATTCAAACGCTGGTCAATGCCGGAATCAAAGACATCCTAATCGTGACGGGCGGCAACTCGGCGGGCGATTTTTTGAAGCTGCTCAAGAACGGCAAAGACTTCGGACTCAAACATCTGAATTACACTTATCAGGAAGGCGAGGGCGGCATCGCCGACGCACTCGCGCTGGCGGAAGACTTTGCCGACGGCGAGCCGATTTGTGTGGTGCTGGGTGACAACATCATCGAGGGCAACATCAATGCGGCGGTGCGCGCTTACCGTCATCAAGGCAGCGGGGCGAAGATTCTTTTGAAACAGGTGCATGACCCGCAACGCTTCGGCGTGCCGGAACTTGACGGGCGGCGCGTTGTGCGGATTGAAGAAAAGCCGCAAAATCCGAAATCCGATTACGCCGTTATCGGAATTTATATGTACGACGCGGGTGTGTTTGAAATCGTTCGCACGCTCGAACCTTCGTCGCGCGGTGAACTCGAAATCACCGATGTCAACAACGCATACATCGCACGCGACGAGATGACGTGGGACGAACTCGCCGGGTGGTGGACTGATGCCGGAACTTTCGAGTCGCTTTTATTTGCTTCAAAACTCGTCGCCGAATCGGGCGCGAATTTGATGGAAACCGAACACCTCAACGCCTCTTCAAATTCGCGTTAAAAACGCGCCAATCGAAAATCACTGAGTATGAATAAAGAATCACTGCCGACGGAATGGACGCGCGGAACGATTAAGGATGTCGTCGTCCGCGATTTACGTAAGTTCGTGGATGAGCGCGGGTGGCTGGCGGAACTGTTTCGCCATGATGAACTCGCGGCTGAACATCATCCGGCGATGACTTACATCTCCGCGACCGAGCCGCATGTCACGCGCGGTCCGCATGAACACGTTGACCAAACGGATTTGTTCTGTTTCTTTGGAGCGTCGAATTTCAAACTAAGAATGTGGGATAACCGCAAAACTTCCGAGACTTACGGGCGTGTGATGACCTTGTTCGTCGGTGAAGACAATCCTAAGTCGGTCATCGTTCCGCCCGGAGTGGTTCACGCTTACCGCAACGTCGGAAGCACGAAAGGCATCGTCGTCAATTGTCCAAATCGCATGTTCGCGGGCGAAGGTAAGCGCGAAACGGTGGACGAGATTCGTCATGAAGATGACTTAGAAACTGTGTTTCGGATTGAAGATTAACGGCAGGATGAAAATTATCTATGTGGCGACGCGCTTAAACGTCGGCGGTGTCGCGCGTCACGTCGCATGGGTCGCCGGTGGGACGCATGATGCCGGACACGACGTGCAAGTCATCGCCGGAAGGCTGCCGCCCGGCGAAGACGATATGAGCTACTTTGTGCGCGAACACGGCATCGAGCCGCATTACATCGAAGCCATTGAGCGCGAAGTTTCGTTGAAGGATTTTATCGCGGTTTGGAAGTTGTACCGCCTGTTTCGTCGTGAACAACCGGACATCGTTGATACGCACACGACCAAAGCCGGAACGCTGGGGCGCAGTGCCGGATTGCTTTATCGTTATCTCACGCCCGCCGCCCTCATCGGTCGCCCGCGCCGCGTCTGGTTCGTTCACACTTATCACGGTCACGTTTATCACAGCTTCTTCGGGCGGGCGAAATCGCTCGCGTTCCTTTACGTCGAAAGATTTTTGACACGCTTTGCGACCGACAGGGTTATCGTTTTAAGCCCGCTTCAGTTCAAGGAAATCCACGAAGATTTCAAGGTCGGGAAGGCTGAACAATTCGCCGTCATCCGGCTTGGCATCGAACTCGACCTTTACGATGGTTGGCGTAATCGGCGGCATCTTTTGCGCGATGAAATCGGAGCAGATGAAACGGAAATCCTCGTCGGTTGCGTCGGGCGATTGACCGAAATTAAAAACGTCTCAATGTTCATCCGCGCCGCCGCCCTGTATAAAGAGAAGTATGGGACGCGCGATTTAGCGACGGGCAAACGAGCGGTGCGCTTTCTCGTTATCGGTGATGGGTTGCTGCGCGAACGGCTTGAGAGGGAAGTCAACGAACTCGGCATGAGCGATGATTTCGTGTTCACCGGACAGCGCGACGACCCTGAGGTTTTCTATCCGGGACTCGACATCGTGGCGATGACGGCGCGCAATGAAGGCACATCGCTGACGGTCATCGAAGGCATGGCGAATCAGCGCGCGATATTGACGACGGCAACGGGCGGCGTGCCTGACTTATTGGGTACGCCGCATAAAACAATCGAAGTTGAAGGCGGGCGTTACAGCGTTTGCGAGCAAGGCATCTCGGTCGAGTCCGAAGACGTACACGGATTTTGTGAAGGGTTGCGGCGAATAGTTGAAGATGAGAATTTGCGTCGTGAACTTGGCGTGCGCGGCAGACGATATGTTGAGCGGTCGCATTCGCGCCCGCGTTTGATCCGCGAACTAAAGCAATTATACGACGGCTTAATCACCGGCAATAAACAGGCGAATGCGGCGCACGACGAAGCGATAAACGAAACGCCGTCTTCGCTAAGGAGAGAACCGAAATGAGAGTGTTGATTACGGGCGGGGCGGGCTTTATCGGCTCACACCTGTCCGATGCTTATATCGAACGCGGCGACGAAGTGCATATCCTTGATGATTTATCTACGGGCAGCATACACAACATCGCGCACCTGAAAAATCATCCGCGCTTTTCCTATACGATTGACACCGTGCATAACCGCGCGTTGGTCGCCGAACTCGTTGACGGTTGCGATGTCGTGGTACATCTCGCGGCGGCGGTCGGGGTCAAGTTAATCGTCGAATCGCCCGTGAAAACCATCGAGACGAATGTACACGGGACCGAAGTCGTACTCGCGCAGGCGAATAAAAAGAAGCGCAAAGTTCTCGTCGCTTCGACATCGGAAGTTTATGGTTTATCAACGGAAGTCCCGTTTCGTGAAGACGGTAATCTCGTGATGGGGGCGACGAATAAAGGCAGGTGGTCGTATGCCTGCTCGAAAGCGATTGACGAATTTTTAGCGTTGGCTTACTGGCGCGAGAAGCGTCTGCCGACAGTCGTCGTGCGACTCTTTAACACCGTCGGACCTCGCCAAACAGGACAGTACGGAATGGTGATTCCGAACTTCGTGCGCGAGGCTCTGGCGAACCGCCCGTTGCAGGTTTTCGGTGACGGACAACAAACAAGGTGCTTCGGTTACGTCGGCGATGTCGTCGGCGCGCTCGTTAAATTGATGGATGAGGAAACGGCAGTCGGTGAAGTTTTCAACATCGGTTCGTCGGAAGAAATTTCGATTTTAGATTTAGCTGAAAGAGTTAAAATGCTGACCAATTCAAAATCTGAAATCGTTTTCGTGCCTTACGAAGAAGCTTACGAAGCGGGCTTTGAAGATATGCCGCGCCGCGTGCCGGACACGACGAAAATCAGCAACCTCACAGGCTTTCAGACGACATATACGCTCGACCAGATTTTAGAAACCGTGATTACTTTTATGAACGGCAGCGCGCCGGATGCGAGGGCTGAGACGGCGCAAGCTGAAAAAGTTCAGACGGCTTGACGAAGCGAGAGGTGAAGAATACGGGGGCAAGCGGGCATAAATACTCTGTGATTCAAGTCTTTGGATTTAATAACTTGCCTCCAGCTTTAGCTGGAGGATAACAAGGTCAGAAAGATACCGGCTTTAGCCGAAGGCTTCGGCTAAAGCCGCTCAATCTGTTGTCAATCGTCCACTAGCTAAAGCTAGTGGCAATTCAAGAACTCTAAAAACTAACATTGCAGAGTAGTAAGTAATGCGAAGCCTGTGCAAATTAAAGTCTTTTGTTTTCACCGCGTTAGCGGTGGCATGAATTTAGCCGTGCGTTTTAACGCACGGTGGATAATGAAAATATCCGCCGTCGCGTCAGCGACGATTGAACCAGTCGTCGGTTTTTTCAATCGTCGCTGACGCGACAACGATTCTAT
>JBGTMR010000385.1:0-4925 GCA_041743485.1 Pyrinomonadaceae bacterium | reverse complement strand
CCTGATGTCTGGACACTTTCCGTCCCGACAGGGACGATTGATAATAGCCCAGCGATTTATCGCTGGGATTAGATGTGAAACAGTTTCCAGTCCCGTCAGGGACGACTGAACACGGTCGTAAAGCGGAGTTCAGCCGTCCCTGACGGGACTGGAAACTCCTTAACTGAGTCGTCCCAGCGATAAATCGCTGGGCTATTATCGTGATGTCCCTACGGGACATCGAAAGTGTCCAGACATCAGCTTACGCGGTTAAGATTTTACAGCCCGATTCATCGGGCTTTCCGCCGTAGGCGGCACATAGCCACGCGATTCATCGCGTGGTCGCTTTCAAGCACAATCCAAAAGGGCGTTTTAACGTCCTTCTCCGATTGGCTTGAGCCACCGAATTAGAAGCCCGTTGAAACGGGCTGAGAATTATTAGCCGGTTGACCACGCGATAAATCGCGTGGCTATCCGCCCTACGGGAAAGCCTCGTGAACGAGGCTGAAAACCAAAACCGCGTAAGGTGAGTTAATCAGGGGAAGAACAAGCCTGCTGCTACTTATGCTGACCTCTGTTCTGTCTCCGGCATTTCTGCGTTTCAATTTGCTCAAACTTGTGTCACGGCGTTTGCATATACAGCCCGTGATACTGATTTACAAGGAGTCTTAAAGCATGTCGAAAACATTCGCCGGAGCAAGCAAAACAAATACATCGTTCATCTCGCCGATAGAAAGACGGATGGAGCGCATCGTCATCCCGCTAGTACCCGCGCGCATAGAAACATACCACCTGACGTTATTTACTCTCGTGTGGTGCATGGGAATTATTGCGTTTAGCTTGCTTGCCGCCGCGCGTGATATTCGCTGGCTGTGGCTCGTGTCGTTGATGGTCGTGCTGCAATATGTCACCGATTATCTTGACGGCAAAGTAGGCAAGTATCGCAACACGGGATTAGTCAAATGGGGCTTTTACTTTGACCATTTACTCGACTACGTTTTCCTGTGCGCTGTCGCCGTCGGCTACGCGATTATCCTGCCCGAAAGCCTGTCGCGCTATCACCTGCTGCTCGTGCTGACAGTGTTTGGCGGCTTCATGGTCAACTCATTTCTGACGTTTGCGGTCACGCAGGAATTCGACATCAGTTACATGAAATTCGGTCCGACGGAATTTAGAATCGCACTCGTTATCATCAACACGCTGCTGATATTTTACGGTACGGGCGGCATGATTAAAGCTTTACCTTTCGTCGCGGCGGGTGGGTTTATCAGCTTGTGTTCGCTCATCTATCGAACCCAAAAAGCGATTTGGGAAAACGACATGATTCACAAAAAGCGGTACGAAGCACACGAAGCACAGGAACAACCACCAACCCGTGTGCGGTTGATGAATCACACGACACGCTGAATCGCGCGGTTGACAGCCACCGCGAAAAGCCTTATCAACACCTTGTTCAACAATCGAACCGTTCGCTTTCGGATAGTCACTTGATTATCCATTCGCCAATTCATTAGACAGTTAAAAGGTGTGTTCATGGTGAAGCATTTGTTCCGGTCAATTATGTTTTTCAAGCATCCGAGTTTCTTCGTGAAGATGCTCGTAATTCTATGTTTGACCTTGTGTTTGTCGTTGCCCATGTCGGCGCAAAGTCGGGGCGCGGCTAATACCGGCTCGCATACATGGCAGCGCGTCGCGGTGCATCCGCAAGCCGTCGAGCAACCGGAACTCATCAACAACAGACCGAGTTATGCGCGCTATCTGTGGTCGCTCAAGGCGTGGCGTGGTGAGTTGTACGCGGGTTACGGCGACTATAATTTGAACGGCGTCGGGTATCGTTCGGCAACCGTCGCTCCGACCCGTTTTGCGATTACGCCGTACAGTCCGGTGAGCGGTAAGTTCGCCGACGCGCCCGCGTTCGAGTTTGACACCGAGTCGGTGGCGATTTTCCGCGCAATCGGCAATCGCCTTTACGCTCCGGCGCAGGACGCTTCGCTGCCGCCTTCGCTCAATCCATTGAATTTCGCGGTGGCGGATGAATCGGGAACATGGACGCAACACACGGAACAACTCGCGCTTCACGTTTGGGACATGGCGGGCATTGACGGCGTGGGATTGTTTATGGTGACTTCCGCGACCTGCCCGACAACCGAATGCGGAGATGAAGCGGTGGTGTGGCAAAGCACCGACGGCGGAGTGAGCTTTTTCAAAAGCCTGACGGTGCGCGGGGAGTTCTCACCGTCAAGCACGACTTACACGCGGTTCTATTTCGCGGGTGTCTTAAACCGCAAGCTGTATGTACAGGGCGTTGATGACGGCGGCGCATTGTTATCGCGCCGTCACCACACAAGTTCGCGCGTCTTCGACGGCACGACGTGGACGATTGGCGGCGACATGCTTTCCGGCGGGTCAACAGACGATTATGGTTATCAACCCGTCGAGTTTGACGGCAAGTTGATTTACATGTCCCGTTACCCGTTCGTTGACGCGCGCCGCGATTTAATCGTGTTTGACGGCAACGACGCACGTTATTCAACCGACATTCCAACCGGTATCACCAACTTTACGATTGACGGAAATTATCTTTACGTCCTCACGCCGGAAGGCGATGTGCGCCGCACTTCGGATGTCTCCCGCGCATGGTCACGTTGGGAACGAATGACCCCGTTCCGCGTATTTGAAACCGCACGCCCGAACCTCTCCATCGGGCGCAGCCTCGCCATGCTCGACGGCTCGCTCTATATCGGCACGAGTCGCGCTGAACTCTATCGTCTCACCACGCGCAAGCCCCTCTCACGGCGTTTTCGCTAAAGTTAATAACCACCAAAACGCCGAAATACCGTTTTCATGTTAATTATTAGTTAATAATACAACAATTTGAAATAAGTTCTTGACAATTTTGCAAAGACCGCTTAGGCTGCCCAGCATAAATCAGTTCCTCATCAAGTGCCGCCCCGCACTTGATCTCACCTGAAGCTTCTAAGAGTTATTTTGAAGCCATCGGTTTGTTTTCTCAAATCAAACCTGATGACTTTTTCTTAGTCTTAGTTCGCGTTTTGTGGATAACAATTACACCTGAGAACCTCGAAGCCGGAAGTGTCTGCGATGGACGCTCACCTCCGATTCAGGTTACCTAACCGGACATAGGAAACCACATATATTATGCATCTCCCTTGCTTTTCTCGCACTTTGGCACGAACGATGTCGTGTTCACTCGCATTTTCACTTGCTGCCGGAATCATCATTGGTGACCGTCGCGGCACTACTGCTCAAACCCTTCGGAGTTCCGATTCTTCCACCACCGTCAACCTGCCCTTGCTCTCCCGCTTCGGCAGCGAATTGACCAAAGACACGCTCGACAATTCGATTGATTTCTCTCTTGCCCACGAAGCCACACTAACCCGCGCCCTCAAAGTTCTCGCCGCGAAAGCCAAAAACAATCCCGTCTTGACCGGCACGGATGCGGACGAAAACAACCTCGTCGTCGGTGCGTTATTGCAACGCCTCACAGCCGAAGACGCTCCGCGCGCTCTGCGTCGCGCGCGCCTGTTCCGTATCAACGGCGGCTTACTCGAAGCGGGTACGGAAAACCCGGCGCAAGTCACCGAACGCTTTCAATCACTGTTAAGCGAAGCCGCCACACAATCTAATCAAATCGTTCTGGTATTCGACAATCTCGAAGCCGTTCTCACATCCGAAACACTCGGCGCACCGCTTAGTGCGGCACTCGTGCGCGGTGATGTGCGCTGCATCGGTGCGGCAAGTGCGGAAGCTTACCGCGAAAGCATCGCCGTCAATCGAACGCTCTCACCGCTTTTCCAACAAGTCTTGGTCGGACAAGCGGGCGACGAAGCGACGACCAAAGAAGCGGCGGAAGCGGCACGTTCGCGCGCCGGATTCGCGGGCGATAAAGTCTCCCCCGACTTACGCGCGATGATGAACAACGCCGGAGCAAACAATGATGAGCGCGTGAGCGTCATCCTTCAGGCATCGGACATCAAGAGCGGTGCGCTCGGTGAAACGCTGAAAAATAAAGGCATCATCATCGGCGATTATCATCGAGAACTCGGAGCGGTATCGTTGCGCGTTCCCGTCTCCGCCCTCGAAGCCTTAGCCGCTTCAAACAACGTCCAACAAGTTTCTCTCGACCGCCCGATGCGCGCCTTCGGTCACGTCACACAGACGACGGGTACGGATGCGATTCGCGCTGAACTCGAACCGCAATTAGCCAAAGCGATTGACGGCAGCGGTGTTCGCATCGCGGTGATTGATTCCGGGATTGACGCCGAACACGCCGCTTTTGCCCGCACCGACGGCACATCGCGCATCGTTTTCAGCAAAGATTTTACAGGGGAAAATCGCTCCGATGACCCTTTCGGACACGGCACGCATGTCGCCGCTATCGCCGCCGGTGCTGAAACAGGCATCGCTTCGGGCGCGGAAATCGTCAACCTGCGCGCACTCGGCGCGCACGGCGAAGGCACGACCGCCTCGCTTCTCGCGTCCCTCGATTGGGTCAAGGCAAATCACAAGGCTTATAACATTCGCGTCGTCAATCTTAGTCTCGGCGGACGCGCGATTGAATCTTATCGTAACGATCCGGTGTGCCGCGCCGTGCGAAGACTTTCAAACGTCGGCATCGTCGTCGCGGCGGCTTCCGGCAACGAAGGCAAAACGGCGGCACACGCGAAGATTTACGGCTTGATTCACTCGCCCGGCAATGAACCCTCGGCAATCACAGTCGGGGCGGCGAATACTTTTCAAACCGACGGACGCGAAGATGACGGCGTAGCTTCATATAGTTCACGCGGTCCGACGCGCTCTTTCTACACAAAGAACGGCGCGCGTCGCTTCGACAATCTCTACAAACCCGATTTAGTCGCGCCCGGCAACAAGCTTGTGTATGCCGAAGCCGACGGCAATAACTTTGTCACGGAACATCCCGAACT
>JBGTMR010000384.1:0-2708 GCA_041743485.1 Pyrinomonadaceae bacterium | reverse complement strand
AACCGCGAAACCATCATTCACGGTTTGTTCGGCTGGCTGAAACGGTAAGAAGTGACGAAAGGATTTCATCCAAGTAGGCGGATGAAATCCTTTCGTCATTCCCACATTAAATAAAAACATCTTGCCATCCGCGCCGCTGCGTTGTTATTCTTTTTTGCGGCACGGTGTGATGCTCTTTCGACTTTGAGCAAAGCTTCTCTGCCCTCTCCTAATACTCCTCAAGTTCCAGCGTTTCGGTTCAACTCCTTAAACAACAGAATGACGATTAGAGATTCACCGTCGTGCGCTGCCCCGCACGTCTCGCGCACACTTGTCACTTCACGCATCAATCGCACGCTCACGCCTTCGGGTGTCCTCGGCGCGCTCACCGCTGAAACGACGCAGAGCATTATTCCTTTCGATGAGTGTCGTCTGTTCCTGCGCGTTCCTGAAAACGAAAGCTTCCGCGTCTGGTATGCCTCGCCATCGAACAAACTGCACGACACGCAAGCCGCGCACATCGTCCAAGTCCCGCCCATCATCACGCGCAGTTTAACGACGGGCGCGGCTGAAATTCTTTCTCACGATGAACTGATGCTTCCCGCCAATCGCCCGCTCGTTTCCGGCTTTCCCACGCAGACCATCGCATCGGCGGGTCTTCTCCCGCTCTCAACCGATAATGAATCGTTCGGCGTACTTGTTTTCATCAGCCAGTCGGAAGTCTATCAACCCGCCAAGCTCGATGAAATCCGATGGCTTGCCGACCATATCGCGGTCGCCATTCAAGCCGCCCTGTTGCGCGAACAACTTCAGTATCAAAACACGAACAGAACATCCGCGCTTGAAAATCTGAAGCGGGCTTTCATTCACACGCTCATGCGTGACGTGCGCTTGCCGCTGACCGGAGTCGTTAGTTTTCTCAATACCTGCGAAGCGAAACTTCTTAGCGCGGAGACTTTCGACCATGACGACCGATGTTTGCTTAGTACCGCCGTCGCTCACACACGAATTGTCTGCGATACGATTGATGATCATCTCGAAGTCGCACGCGATGAAGACCGCCCGCTGATTCTGGCACGCGGCTTCGTCACCGCGTCACGCATCGTCACGGATGCCGTCGAATGCGTGAACGCCGAAGCCGCCCTGCGCGGCATCAAGATTCACACGCACTTTGCTCCGATGCTTCCCGAACTCGATGTTGACCAACCGCATATCACACGCGCCCTGATATATCTTTTGACCACCGCCCTCGCCGCGACCGGAGACAGCGGCGAAATCTACGTCGAAGCCGTCACGACAAACGACGATGTTAAAATCAATACGGATGATGAAGCCTCCGTTGCCTTCAACATCGTCCACATTGCGACGATGAACGATGATGCCGCCCTGCCCTGTGATTCGTTCTGGCACTCGCCCGCTTCGCCGCACTACCCCGACATCAGCTTCGCCATCGCCTGTCGCATCGCCCGCGCGCACGGCGGCGATTTAACCACGCTCACACGCGACAATATCGAAACCATTTACTCATTCGTTTTACCTGCGGAGACACCGCAAATAACGTGAGGCGCGATATAAGAACCGACTAGAATTTATCCACGAATCACACGCGGGCGGCACGAAACAAACCGGAGTTCTTCAATGTTTCTATTCGTGGTGATTCGTGTTCTTTCGTGGATAAATTCCCTTTTGTCTTATCGTCGTGGGGGACGTTAGTTAGGTGGAAATCACAAAGCCTTTCAACAAACCGTCTTAACTTTCCAACTTCCACCTTCAACTTTCTACTTTCTTTAGATTCCCAACACATCAATCAACTCTTGAACCGATGCCGCGCTCTTGTGAAGGGCGATGCGTTCTTCCGCCGTCAAGTTGATTTCGATGATTTTCTCCAACCCGTCCGCTCCCAACTTGCACGGCACGCCGACGAACAAATTATTCACACCGTACTCGCCTTCGAGATAAGCGGCGCACGGCAGGATTTTCTTCTTGTCTTTCAAAATCGCTTCCGCCATCTCGACCGCCCCCGATGACGGCGCGTAATAAGCCGAACCCGTTTTCAATAAGCCGACGATTTCCGCCCCGCCGTTCGCGGTACGCTTCACAATCGCTTCGAGTTGGTCTTTCGGTATCAGTTCCGTGACGGGGATTCCGGCGCACGTCGAATAACGTGGCAAAGGAACCATCGTATCGCCGTGTCCGCCCAAGACGAATGCCGTCACGTTCTCAACCGACACGTCCAGAGCTTCCGCCAAAAAGTGACGCATACGCGCCGAGTCCAAGACGCCCGCCATACCAAGCACGCGATTTTTTGGAAACCCTGAACGCTTGAACGCGACTTGCGCCATCGCATCCAACGGATTCGAGACGATAATCAGAATTGCGTTCGGTGAACGCTTCGCAATTTCATCCGTCACATTGCCGACGATTTCGGCATTGGTTTTAAGCAAATCATCGCGCGACATGCCGGGCTTGCGCGGCAGCCCCGCCGTGATAATCACGATGTCGGAATCCTTCGTTTCGTCATAGCCGTTCGTGCCGACGAGTTTCACGTCGAACGCTTCGACGGGCGCGGCTTGCGCGAGGTCGAGGGCTTTGCCTTGCGGCACGCCTTCGACAATATCAACCAACACCACATCGCCCAGTTCCTTGCTTGCCGCCCACAGCGCGGCGGTTGCCCCGACATTGCCCGCCCCGACGACGGTGATTTTATTTCGCTTGCCCATTAAACTTTT
>JBGTMR010000383.1:0-6627 GCA_041743485.1 Pyrinomonadaceae bacterium | reverse complement strand
AGCGCGGGTGTGATTTCGTCACGCCGTCCGCGTCCCGGCGAACGGCAACGCTCGACCGACAACACCGCGTCGCCTATCGCTTCCGCGCGCGACACTACAAACACGAGCCGCAATGCCGCGCCGCGCCCGACTCCTTCCGGGTCAACCACAACGAACACTTCTTTGCCCGTGCCGCGCGTGAGTCCGACGCCAGTTGAATCCGCTCCGGTCGTCGCATCATCTTCATCGCCCGTCACCGCATCGCCCGCACCAACGACGACGCCAACAACGACGGGCAACATCGGCGCGGGCAACGTCGGCGGTTTGAGTTTAACGGTGCGGCAAGTTCCCGATTTATTGCTCGCGCTTCGCACGCCCGCGATTACCGCGTCGCCAAGTCAGACGATTTCGATTCCGCTTGTCGTCACCAATCGCGGCAACAAGGAAGACCAGTTTCGTTTGACGACGGACTTGCCCGCCGAATATCAACCGACCTTCAGCCTCGCCTCACAGGGCAGCACTGATACCGGACTTCCGATTTTAGTGACGCCGCAAGTCGAGCGCGGCGGTAACATCGAAGTAGTGTTGAATGTTCGCGTGCCGGAAACGGCGGCGGACGGACAGCAAAGCCGCTTTCTTGTGCGCGCCGCATCGCAATCCGATTTTCAAATCACGAAAGTCGCGGACGCTGCGTTAAACATCATCGCCGCCGCATTGAGCGCGACCGCGACCGTTTCGCAACCGTCGGTGCTGCCCGGCGAAACCTTCGACCAGAGGATTGCGATTCGCAATCAGGGCAGCGCGGCATCGCGTTCGACACGCGCCGATTTCGTGTTCGACCCGGATTTTGAACTTGTCAGCGCGAACCCCGCGCCGCTTGTTTATGACCGCGCGTCACGTACCGCGATTTGGGATTTGCGCGAAATGGCGGCACGCGATTCACGCGAAATAACCGTTCGTCTGCGCGCCGTCGGTGATGCTTTGGCGACCTCTAAAAGTTTGGGACGCGGCACGCTTCGCACCTCAAGTCTGCCTGTGCCGTCGAACTTCGACGGACCCGGCGTGAGCGTCGGGCGCGTCACGAAAGCCCGCATTGATTCCGTCTCAAGCGGTTTGACCGCGACGCCGGGCGACACGATTTATGTGCCGTTCGTGATTCGCAATCCGTCAAATTATAAGGAAGCCTACGAGCTTCGCATCACCGCACCGGGTGCGCCGGGTGCGACCGCTTACGCCGATACCAACGGCGACGGGCAGCATCAGGAAAACGAACCCGTCATCACACGCACCGCCGAAATCGAACCGCGCGACGGACAATTTCCCGTACTGCTTCGCGTGGATATTCCGCGCAGTACGCCCGACCGTCAACAATTCGCTTACAACGTCGTCGCCCGTTCCGTCTCCGACGCCCGCGCCGCGAATGAAGGCAGCACGGTCTTGACCGTTGCCGCTCCGCGTGTTCGTGTGCGAACCGAACAAGTATCGGACACGGCGGCGGGCGGTGACACGATTTTCTATCGTCTGGTTCTCGTCAATGAAGGCGCGGGGCTGGCAAAGAACCTCGTTGTCAACGAACAACTTCCCGACGCTTTACAGTTCGTCAACGCCGCCCCCGACCTCAAAGCTGAAGATGCTCCGAACGGGGTGCAACGTCTGCAATGGCGCGTCACGGAACTCGCACCCGGCGACACGGCGGTCTTGAAAATTACCGCACGCCTGCGTCCGAACCTCGCGGAAGGCACAAGCATCGTCAACCGCACCAGTCTCAATTACCAAGACACCAACAGCAATCCCTATCAAGGTCAGTAGAATCCGACTTTCTCTAACTACGTTCTTCTCAAAAGCCACCGCGAAAGAGACGCTACAATCTCTCTCGCGGTGGCTTTTAGAGTGTGGCTGCGCGTGTGAACAGTGTTTTGCTATACTGCCCGCTGCTGTGCGATAGGAAGGGCATCGGGCGGTCGCTGTTCCGGCGTCGAAAGATTAGCGCGGGATAGAGGAAAGTCCGAACACCACAGGGCGGCGAGCCAGCTAACGGCTGGGCGCACCGTGCTTTTAACTAGGCGTGGTGCGACGACAAGTGCAACAGAGAACAGACCAGCCCGGCGTGCTTTGCACGCGATTTCAAGTCTCGAATTTGAAATCTCAAATGCGCGCTTCGCGTGTTTGGGGTGATGGGTGAAACGGTGCGGACATGCGGTGCAACTCCGCAGTCTTAAAGTAAGAGCGCACCAGCGCGTGTGGCAACATGCGCGGCTAGGCAAACTCCTCGCGGTGCAAGACCAAATAGCGAGACGGTCGAGGGCGGCTCGTCCGAAATCGCGGGCATGACTCATGCCTTGCGGTTCACGTCTCCGGGTAGGTCGCTTGATCCGTTTGGCGACAAACGGGCTAGATGAATGGTCGCCGCTTCGCTCTTGAAAAAGCGAAGTACAGAATTCGGCTTATAGATGTTGTTCCTACCGCACGGCAATAACTCAATTTACGGGGAAAAGTTTCTTTCATGGTTAATCGCAAAGGTGTTTTTATCGGGGCGTATGTGCCGCTCGAATTGAAAGATTCGTTGCGCCGCCGCGCCGCTTCCGAGCATCGCACGTTGTCGCAGGAAATCACGCGCATTCTTACCGAATCGGTTCACGGGCGCGGCTTGCCGTCGGGTACGGCTGACCGCCGCACGGGAAGTTCCGCCCCGCGTCGCCGCGACTCCGACCCGCTCCCGCGCCGTCGAACTTCCGATGTGCCGCACACCGTTTATGGCATCGGCACAGATCGAACCGAGAACGATTAAAGCCGATTCGCCACATTCTCACACAAGTGGTTTGGTCGAATAACTCAATCAAAACTTCACCGCTTCATCTCGACTTCGATTCTCAAACCGGATGACAATCAGCAAAATCAAGTACGCTTTGCTCGGACTCATCGCGGGTTTAATTGCCGGATTCTTCATCACCAACGAAGTTAATCGTCGTGAAGCCGAAGGATTGCGCTCCGCACTCGCGCAAGCCCAATCAAGCGCGGGTAATACCGCTTCACCGAACCGGAACGAAGAACCGCCGCGCCTCTCAAGCGAAGAACTGCAAGCCGCGATAAAGCGTGCCGATGACAACCCGAAAGATGTTTACCAACAACGCAATCTAGGTCAGGCACTCTATCTTTACGCCGCCAACACGGGCGATGCCGCGACCTTGCGCGACGCCGTGCGCCTCCTGCGTCGCGCTAATCAACTCGACCCGAAAAACTATGACACGCTTGTCTTACTCGGCAACGCTCTGTTTGATTCCGGCAAACTCGGAGACGCCGACAGCTTCACCGAAGCACAAAAATTTTATCAGGAAGCCTTGCGCCAGCGTCCCGACGACATCAACGTCCGCACCGATTTAGGTCTCGCGTACTTTTTCGCTAAACCGTCCGACCCACAACGCGCCGTGATTGAGTATCGCAAATCGCTTGCCGTCAACCCGCGTCATCCCGCGACGTTGCAAAATCTCGCGGCGGCACTCATCAGTCTCAATCAACTCGAAGAAGCCGAGCGCGCGCTCACGTCATTGCGAGAGGTTGACGCCGCCAATCCGGCGCTCGTAAATCTCCAAACCCAACTCGCGCAGGCACGCAACGCCCGACAGGAAATAAATTGAAGTACCTGATTATTCTTACCGTTCTGTTGATTATCGTCGCTTTAATTTTGCGCCGCTTGAGACCGTATCTCATTATCGCGCGGCAGATGTTCGGCGTCGTGCAAAACGTGCGGCGCATGAACAGCGGGATGTCGCCTACGGGGTTTCCCGCCAACCAAAGTCCGCCGACACGCGACGCGGAAAAGCTTGTGCGTTGTCTGGAGTGCCAAACATGGATGCCCGATTCGCGTTTGAACGACAAAGGATACTGTGCGAAGTGCGACGGTGGAGTGAAACAGTCTGAAAGTTCTAATCGGTTGAAGGTCGGTTGAGAATCTCAACAATCGTCGGTGTGATGTCGGCGAGTGTTCGCACACGACGCCGCACGACATCACGATGCAAGCCCCACGCGAGTGTGGGAACACGGTTGCGCGTGTGATTCCGCGTGCCTAAATCTTCGATATTGCCGTGGTCGCTGGTGATGATAACGGTCGTGCGCGACAAGTCCGCCTGTTCGAGAACGGCGCGGACGAAGCGCGCGAGTTGACGCAAAAGCGCGGTCGCATAAACGATGTCTTGGCTGTGTCCGGCGCGGTCGGTCAGGAAGTATTCATAAAGCGTGAAGCGCGACACGCGGCTTAAACCCACAAGCACATCGGCGGCTTGTTCCGCTTCCAGTGGCGGAACGTCTTCGCCCGCATCAATCAAAATCTTGTTCGACCAATCGTGATAAAGAGCGTTTCCGGCGCGCACATCGTCGAGCGTGCGAAATGAAAGTCCGGCGGCTTTGACGGCAACCGTCGTCGCCGCCAGCCAGCGCGGGCGGTGGGTGAAAAACTTTGGTGGATAAGCGTTGGCGAAAGTTAGCGGCTTGATGTCGCGGGCGAGAAGTTGTTTGAAGATTGAATGCTCATCAAGCAGTTCGCGCATCGCGGCATTCGGGAAACCGTGCTTGTGAAGCCCAAGCAGACGCGGCACGTTTAAGCCTGTGAGAATTGTTGTTTGACCGGAAGCACTTTGCGGGCGTCCGTCAATGCCAAGCGTCGCGTCGGTCGCACTCATCACGCCATCAAGCATTATCGCCCCCGCGTCATCTTCGGCTTCAAACACCGCGAGCGGTTCGGCTTCCGCCCCCAACAAGTGAAGCGGATTATGCTCATTGCGCGAACCGATGCCCAAGCCGTCTATGAAGATGAACAGCACACTTGATGCATCGTGATTGTGAGTGTGTGCGGTCAAGAATCTTTATCGTACCGAATTGCAAAGAGAGGTGAGATTCCGACAAACGGAGAGACGGGTTAAACGGAGGTTAGCGGAGGAAGAATAAAATTGCTTCTCCGTTCACCTCCGTTATGCCTCCGCTTACCTCCGTTATACTTCTGTACCCTAATCCATTTAACCTCAACTCATGTTGCATTCCGGTATTAGTCGCGCCATGTTTTGACGATTGATTCGTCAGGGGAAAGCAGCCCGCGCTTGCGATACGAATCGAGTTTGTTATGCAAAGTCTTCAAGCTGATTTGCAAAACCTGCGCGGCTAGGGTTTTGTTGTTGTCGAATTTTTGCAAAGTTCTAAGTATGAGTTGGCGTTCGACTTCATCAACCGGAGTTCCGATGGGAAAGCTAATCATATCGGCGTGGCGGCGGCGCGCGCGCTGTTCAATCGGATACGGTGCAAGATGATGACGTTCGATTTGTTCGCCCGCGCAGATGATGCACGCGCGCTCAACCACGTTGCGAAGTTCGCGCACGTTGCCAACCCAATCGTTGGCGTAAAGCACTTCGAGGGCTTCAGGACTGAACACACGCGCCGGACGATTGTGGCGTTCGGCGAGAATGCCGAGCAGGTTGTTTGCGAGCAATGGGATGTCTTCCTTGTGTTCGCGCAGGGGCGGTAAGTCAATCGTGATGACGTTCAAACGATAAAGCAAATCTTCACGAAATGCACCGCGTGCGACGACTTCTTCCGGGTGCTTGTTCGTCGCCGCGAGGACGCGCACATCAATCGGCGTTTCGCGTGTGCTGCCTAAGCGACGCACGCGCCGTTCTTCGAGAACGCGAAGCAGTTTTGCTTGGAGCATCGTCGGCATCTCCGCGATTTCATCGAGCAGCAGCGTTCCCGAATCGGCGAGTTCAAAACATCCGAGACGACGCGCCGCCGCACCCGTGAACGCGCCTTTTTCATGTCCGAACAGTTCCGACTCCATTAGGGTTTCGGGAATCGCGGAACAGTTAATGGCGACGAACGGAGCTTTGACGCGCGGGCTTAGAGTGTGAATCGTGCGCGCGACGAGTTCTTTGCCCGTGCCGGATTCGCCTGTGATAAGCACGGACGCGGATGATGGTGCGACCTGTTCGATGAGCGTGAAAATCTCGCGCATCGCGGGCGAATTGCCGATGAGTTCGCCGAACGCACCTTTGTCGCGCAACTGGCGACGCAAGGCTTCATTCTCGCGGCGTGCCTGCGCGTATTCAACGGCGCGTTCAAGGACGGCGCGCAGTTTTTGAAAATCTTCAATCGGCTTCTCAAAATAATGATACGCACCTTCGTCTTGCAGGGCGCGCACAGCCATTTCAACCGAGCCTTGCCCGGTGAGCATGATGACGGCTATCTCCGGGTAACGCGCGCGTATCTCGCGCAACAACCCGAAGCCGTCGAGTCGCGGCATACGCACATCGGAAATAACTACCGCCGGAGAAAATTGTTCGATACGATTGAGTCCCGCAATGCCGTCGGATTCAAGAGCCGTTTCGTAACCCCAGACGTTGAGCAAGTCGCGCAAACTATCGGCGACGGTTGATTCATCATCAACCACCAGAATACGGACTTTGCCGTTTCCGACTATTTCAGGTTTTTGAACTGAGGAACTCACGGATGCGAGTTTAGCATACGCTTTTGCGAGGTTTGAAAAACGGTGCCGGTTCAGCCAGCGCGTTTTTCATCTTCAAAATAGGCGGCGATGGATGCAGCGAGGGCGTGGGTTGTCGCAAGCGGCGGAACGATGTGTGTCGGCAGTTGATGTTCGGCGGCGAC
>JBGTMR010000382.1:0-9759 GCA_041743485.1 Pyrinomonadaceae bacterium | reverse complement strand
GCTTCTTCCAGTTTGAAAATGCGGTCTTCCATATCGTCGTGATTGCGGAGAGCCGTCGCCAAATCAGCGTTCATGCGTCGCATTGTGCGATTGACTTCGCGTACTTCCTGCCGTGTCGCCGCGACTTCGCTAAGAAGTTGGTCAATGCGTTCCGACATCGGTCGAGTCTCACGCGCACGAACGTCGAACTTATCTTCGACGCTTTGCAATCGTCCATCGAAATGCTGCATATAGGCATTCATGCCGCGCACTTCAACGACTAATTGCGCTATAACATCGCGCTCTCCCGGCAGTATCTTTGTGTTTTCTTCGCTCATAAATATAAACCTCTTAGGTGACGGTCTCGCGGGCATTCGGTAATTCTATCGTAATCGTCGTGCCGACGCCTTCCTGACTGCGGACGTTGATTGTACCACTGTGGTCGCGGACGATTTGATAAACGATGGAAAGACCTAAGCCTGTGCCGCCGGTGGTTGAGGATGAGAACGGCTCGAATAAGCGTTCGACTTGATTGGGCGACATGCCGCGCCCTTCGTCGGTGAAGACGATGGAAATGCGCCCGTGCTTTTCTTGATGAAGGGCGGCGTGAAGTCGTCCGCCGTCGGGCATCGCTCGAAGCGAGTTACGCGCGAGGTTGCTGAACACCTGTTTGAGGGCGTCGCCGTCAACCGGAATCATTACCGGGTCGTCGGGCAAATCGAGTTCGAGCGTGTGCGCGGGCAGCGTTTCGGGACTGTGGCGAAGCAGGGCGAATGTTTCGCTTAGAGGTTGTCGCACGTCTGTTTCCGTGAGTTCGACGGGGCGCGGGCGGGCATAAGTCAGATAGTCCGTGATGATTCGATTGAGGCGGTCGGATTCACGAAGGATGATGTCCATCAATTCGGTTTGCATCGAATCGCTTTTGGCTTCGGCGCGCAAGACTTGGACGCTGCCGCTAATCGAGGCGAGCGGATTGCGAATCTCGTGCGCGATTCCGGCGGCGACGCGCCCGACGGCGGCAAGGCGGTCTTGGCGGCGGGCGACATCTTCGAGTGAGCGAAGTTCGGTTAAATCCTGAAACGTGATGACGTAGCCGGAACGCTCACCGCTTTGAGTCGAAAGCGGAAAGATGCTGAAGCCGAGTCGCACCATCAAACCGTCGGGAGCGATGACTTCGGTTTCATAACGCGGGCTGCGGTCGCCGGTTTCCGCCGCGCCGGTTGATTCTTCAAAACGCCGGTCGAGTTCGCCGAACATGCGCGAAGCGTGATGCCCGCGAAGGCTCGAAGCGGTATAACCCGTGATTTCTTCGGCGGCGCGATTAACCGTAAAGATGTTGCCTTTGAGATTCGTCGTCACCACACCGGAGCGTATAGATTCGACAATGCGCTCGTGAAGGGCGCGAAGGTGCGCGAGTTCGTTCGTCGCTTCGAGGCTGCGCGTGTGGCGTTCGGCAAAGCGCGCGGCAAGCAGGGCAACGACGAAAAACGCGACGGTGTTGAGTGCGATGATTTGAACGGAATCGGCGAGCGAAGGCGCGGGTGTCGAGACGAGCGAAAGGAAAGAATTGTCACTGAAAAGATTCTCCCCGAATATCTCGCCGCCGATTAGCCGCACAATCATCGTCGCCGTATAACCCGTCGCGCATCCGACGGATGTGACGAGTGCGCCGCGCGCTCCTTGATACACACTCGCCAGCGAAATGATGATGATATAGAACGCGACGTAGGGCGAGCGCAAATCTCCGGTCGCCCACACCAGCCACGTCACGAGCAGCACATCGAGACCGAGTTGCACGGCGATTTGCGTGCGAATTGCGAGCAGAGAAAAATGCTGTATGACGGCGTAGATGCCGGAGAGGATGAGCGTCGTGGCGAGCAGCCACAGGGTCGCACCGGATAAGCTGAACATGCGACTGCCGAACAGCAAATCGGAAACGGTCGCCAGACCTCCGGCGGCAAGCAAGGCGGCGGCAACACTCGCGCGTCCGGCGATTAACCACCATCGGCTACGATTGGAAGGCACGCGCCCCGCTTCGGTGTGCGATGAATTATCCCTCGCAAGTTCGATTGACGCGGCTTCGCCGGTGTCGGGTAAAGATTGATGAAAGGTAGGCATTCACGCAATCGAAGCGTCCGGCTCGGAGCGGCGCAAGTAGTGTTCGACGACGAAGATAACATCTTCACCGAAATACTCGTTGACGGTGCGTAAGGCAACAATGATGTCGGTGCGCGTCAGGTTGTGACCCGCTTCGGTTTCGGCAACGAACGTGAAAACGCAATCGCGCAAGAGTTCAAGTTCACGCAATAATTCCGTTAGCGTGTAACCTTCAAGCGCGCGGCGATAACCGTGATGACTCGCTGCGCGTATGTCTCTGAAATCCGTCGCGCTGCCATGCTCAAGTAAGTCGCAAAGTTCTTCGAGCATCTGCGGAATGTGGTCAACAATTTGGATGTGAGTCAAATCGTCATCGGCGCGCAAGTAGGGGTCATCTTGCACGCGCCGAATCCACACCAGCACGATGTCGTTGATAGAGGAGCGCAATGCACGACAAACTTTTTTGAGTTCGAGCGATTCGACTCTTGATGACATTGGCATTTGACCTTTGCGCCGACGGCAAGCCGTGCGGACTCAAGCGATAAGTTGAAGCGATGATTTAACAATCGTGAAAAGAGAGAATACAACATTACCAAAAATCATCGCGGGCAAAGAAGCCCGATGAGGCAAGATAAAGCGCAACAAGGCGCGACACAAAGCGACAGGTAAGTCTATACGAGGGAAGCCGCCGCAAGTGTCTAAACTCGCAGCGGCTTCGGTTATGCGTGAAGGCTATCGAAGGTTTTAACCTGCGCCTCCGCCCGCGAGTTTGCCGACGAGGGAGAAAAGCGGCATGTACATCGCAATCACGATGCCGCCGATGGTGACGCCTAAGAAACCGATCATCACGGGTTCGAGCAGAGTCAGTAAGTTGGCGATGGCGGTGTCAACTTCCGATTCGTAAAAGTCGGCGATTTTACCGAGCATCGCATCGAGTGCGCCTGTCTGCTCACCGATGTTTATCATCTGCGACACCATGTTCGGAAACACTTCGGTGGCACGCAGAGGGTCAACGATATTCTCGCCGCGTTCGACGCCTTGCCGCACTTTCACAATCGCTTCTTCGATGACGACGTTACCGGCGGTGCGCGCCGTAATGTCGAGCGATTGCAAAATCGGCACGCCCGATGAAAGCAAGGTCGAGAGCGTGCGTGAGAAGCGCGCAATCGCAATCTTGCGAAGGATGTTTCCGACTATCGGAGCTTTTAGGGTCAGGTTGTCAATGTTGTATCGCCCTTTCGGTGTCTTGTAATAAAACTTCGTGGCGATACCGGCGGCGATGAGAGTGATGGCGATAATCGCTCCGCCCCATCCGGCGAGGAATCCGCTGATGCCGGTGACGATGCGCGTCGGAAGCGGCAGTTGTTCGCCGGGACCTAAGAGACCTAAAAAGATGCTTTCAAATTGCGGAATCACGAACACCATGATGACCGCGATAACGCCGACGGCGATGATGATGACCGCCGACGGGTAGATCATCGCCGACATCACGTCGCGTTGAAGCTTGACGATTTTTTCGATGTAGATTGCGAGACGCTGCAAAATAAGGTCGAGGATACCGCCCGTCTCGCCCGCTTCAATCATGTTCACATAAAGCTGGTCAAAGACTTTCGGTTGTTTCGCCATCGCCATCGCCAGCGTCGAACCTTCTTCGATATCCTGCCGCACTTGCGTCAAAGATTGAGCGAAAGATTTGTTGTCCTGTTGTTCGGCGAGAATGTCGAGACACTGCACGAGGGGCAAACCCGCATCAATCATCACCGAAAATTGGCGCGTAAAAATCGCAAGGTCTTTGGCTTTGACCTTTTTGGATTTCAAACCCACTTTCGGCAGGGCGATTTCGCGTCCCTTTTCCTTTGCCGATGTCAGCATGACTTGTTCACGACGCAGCAACTGCCGCAAGACATCACGACTGTCGGCGATACGTTCTCCGGCGATTGTTTCACCGAGACGATTGCGACCTTGAAAAACGAATGTTGGCATTATTTACTCCAGAGTGATGAGTGATGAATGATAAGTGATGAGTGATGGATTGAAGCGGGTTTCTAAATTCATCATTCATCACTCATCGCTCATCACTAGCTTATGACGGTCTTTGCCCGATTGGGCGGGCTTGGGCGTAAGGGCTGGCGGGTTGTCCGGGTACGGGCTGGCGCATTGATGCCGGACGTGGCGCACCGTTGGCGGAAGGAGCGGAGTTGTTGAGTCCCGCCCCGCGATCAATTAAGTCGCGCAGTTCGTCCTGATTCGAGGTGCGCTGCATCGCGGTTTCGAGAGAGATGGCACGCTGGTGATAAAGCGTGGCGATTGCCTGATTGAAGGTTTGCATTCCGTATTTTTCCTGTCCGGTCTGCATCGAAGAATAGATTTGGTGAACCTTGTCTTCGCGTATCAAGTTGCGAATCGCGCTGTTCGGGACGAGGATTTCGAGTGCCATCGCGCGCCCCTGACCGGACGCTTTCGGCAACAACGCTTGACACATAATGCCTTCGAGGACAAGCGATAGTTGCGCGCGAATCTGCGATTGTTGTTCGGGCGGGAACACGTCAATGATGCGGTTGATGGTCGAGGCGGCGGAGTTGGTGTGAAGCGTGCCGAAAGTTAAGTGACCTGTTTCCGCGATACGCAAAGCAGATTCAATCGTTTCAAGGTCGCGCATTTCACCGACGAGAACGACATCGGGGTCTTGCCGCAATGCGGTGCGAAGTGCTTCGGCAAAGCCTTTGGTATCGGCTCCGACTTCGCGTTGATTGACGACGCAGGATTTATGTTGATGGAGAAATTCTATCGGGTCTTCGATGGTCAAGATGTGTTCGTGACGGTCACGGTTAATCTTGTCAATCATTGATGCCAACGTCGTGGATTTACCCGAACCCGTCGGACCCGTCACCAAAATCAAACCGCGCGGACGGTCACAAAGTTTCTGCACCACCGGCGGCAATCCCAAATCTTCAAAGGTTTTAATCTCGTAAGGAATCGCGCGAAAGACCGCCCCGACCGCTCCGCGTTGATTGAAAAGATTGGCGCGATAACGCGATAAGCCTTTCACGCCAAATGAGAAATCGAGTTCGAGTTCTTCTTCAAAGCGATGCTTCTGCGCGTCGGTCAAGACGGAATAGGCGAGGGCTTTGGTGTCGGCGGCGGTTAGGGCGGGAAAGCCTTCAATCGGTTTTAAGTGTCCGTCGGTGCGAACCTGCGGAGCGGAGTTGATGGTTAAGTGAAGGTCGGAGCCGCGCATTTCAATCATGCGCTTGAGCAAATCCGAAAGCGAGAGTTGAGGCTGCGTGTTTTGGTTTGTGGAAGTTTCCATAGCGGAGTTTTTGCACTCGAAAGAGATGGTAGCGGGCAGATTAAAAGGGTGGTCAATTCCAAATCTGAAATCTCAAATTTGAAATTAGTGAACTCTAAGGTGAAGCGGGAAAAGGAAAATCGGGCGGCAGGGAATAAGAGGAATGATGACGGCGAACCGGGCAATGATTCGCCGTCAAAAGGGTTGTACGACTAACTATTCCGAGCGTTTCGCGGTCACGGTCGGCGTTTGTTTCGGGCGAAGATTGGCGACGAAAGCTTCGACTTGCGCGGCGAGAACGGCGGCGTTGCCTTCGGCGGTTTCAGCGGCGAAGCTGTATATGCCACCGTCAATTTCGACGAAGTAATACGTCACATCGCGCGGGACGGCGGACGACGCGGAGAACTGCACGCCGTTCTTCAAATCACGACGTTCGACGACGTTTGCGCGCGTGCTGTGCGCCGTGACGACGAACGCACGGCGTCCGCCGATGGCGCGCTCGTGGTCATTGGTGACATAGCCGCCTTCGGAAACCATGCGGTCAATCACCAGACGACGCAGTTCGCTGAACGCGACTCCGCCGAGCGAACGACGGCGCGGTTCGTACTTATTCGTCGCGGAAGAATTGGCGACGGTCGAGAGAACCACCGCGCCCGCATCGCGCCCGTCCGCACCGCGCACGTTGAACTGCATTGTACCGTCAACGGTCGGCGCGCTTCCGCTCCAACCTTTCGGCAACTGTCCGCCGAACGGGGCGGCGTTATAAGCGACTTGCGTGGAGTTCAAAGCTTGCGTGCGCTTGTCGTCTTTGAATGCGTTCATCGCGTTCATCGCGGCTTCACGACGACGCATCGCGGCGACGGCGCGTTGTCGGCGAAGGCGTGTTTGCCGACGACGCAGCCAAGCGCGACGGTTGCGATGATAGTTTCTCTTGCCGCGTCCGCGCGCACTCGCCGCCGACTGGTTTCTTCCGGCATAAGTGTCAACGATGGGCAGCGTCGCGGCGATTGTCCCCAACATCATGATTGATAAAACGATTGCTCTTAGCATAATTTTTACTTCTCCACTTTACTTCGTTTCCTTCGAGTCGCTCACTATTTAAGCGACCGTCTCGCGGACGACTTCTTCAAGCGTGGTGACGCCGTTTCTGATTTTATGTAAGCCCGATTCGCGCAGAGTAATCATGCCGTCTTCGATGGCTTTCTTGCGGAGTTCGAGCGCGGAAGCACCGACGAGAATCAATTCCCGCACGTCGTCCGTAATCTCTAAAACTTCATAGAGACCGACGCGACCTTTGAATCCGGTGTTGTTGCATTTGTCGCATCCCGTGCCTTTGAAGGTGCGAAGCGATTTGGCTTCATCGGGTGTGAAGCCGACTTCCATCAGAGCTTCGGGAGGCATAGGGCTTTCGGTTTTACATTCGGAGCAGATGCGGCGTATAAGGCGTTGGGCTTGGATGAGGTTGACGGAGGTGGCGACGAGGAAGGGTTCGATACCCATGTTCATGAGACGCGAAATGGTGGAAGGCGCGTCGTTAGTGTGGAGGGTGGAGAGAACTAAGTGTCCGGTGAGTGCCGCTTTGATAGCGATTTCCGCAGTCTCGAAATCGCGTATTTCGCCGACGAGGATGATGTTCGGGTCTTGGCGCAGAAATGAGCGAAGCGCGGCGGCGAAGTTCAAGCCGATCTGCTCTTTCATCTGCACCTGATTGATGCCGGATAAATTGAATTCAACCGGGTCTTCCGCCGTCATGATGTTAGTCTCAACCGTGTTCAACGATTGAAGTGCTGAGTAGAGCGTGTTGGTTTTACCCGAACCCGTCGGACCCGTGACCAGCACCATGCCGTAAGGTCTGGCAATGTTGCGTTTGAATTTGGTGAGTGATTCTTCTTCAAAACCGAGCTTCGTCATGTCGAGCATCAGTTTCTCTTTGTCGAGCAGACGCATCACGACTTTCTCACCGAACAAAGTCGGAAGCGACGAAACGCGGAAATCCAATTCGCGCGGTCCTCCGCCGTCAACCTTGAGTTTGATTTTAATGCGCCCGTCCTGCGGCAGACGCTTCTCGGAAATGTCGAGTTTCGACATAATCTTGATGCGCGAAATAAGCGCGTCGCGCATACGCATCGGCGGGTGCATCACGTCATACAACAAACCGTCAATGCGGAAGCGTATGCGTAAATCTTTTTCGTAAGGCTCAATGTGAATGTCGGATGCTCCGCGCCGCAACGAATCAACCAGCAGGACGTTGACGAGTCGCACGACAGGCGCGTCTTCGCTCATGCGCGTCATGTTAGACACGTCAATCTCATCGTCATCCGTCGTGACGACTTCAAGGTCGCTGCCCAAACCCTCCTCGAAATCGAGTTGGTCGAGCGTCATCAAAGGCGATTGGTTGAACGATGAACCGTTGCCGTTTTCAACTCCGCGTCCGTTGCCGTTCGTGGCTGAAGCCAACGGTGCGCCGGAACTTGCCAGTTCAATTTCTTTCGTCTGGTTGTAATACTTCGCAATCGCTTCCTGCACGCCCGCTTCCGACACGACGACCGGCTCGATGTTGAGTCCCGTCATAAACTTGATGTCGTCCATCGCAAACACGTTCGTCGGGTCAACCATCGCCAGCGTCAGCGTCGCCCCGACACGACTCAAAGGAAGCACCGAATACTTGTCCGCGACTTCGCGCGGAATAAGGCGAATCACCGAATCGTCAATATCGAACAGATCGAGATTGACGCTCGGCACGCCGTACTGTCGTGAAAGCACGGCGGTAATCATCTCATCGGAAACGAAACCGAGTTTGATGAGATTGAAACCGAGTCTGCCGCCGTTTTCGCGCTGATAGTTGAGCGCGTCGCGCAACTGTTGGGCGGACAGCAGATTTTCACGAACAAGGATTTCGCCTAGTTTGGCTGACATGGATTTATTAGCGCGAGCGGTTAAAGTTAGGTGGGGCTTATGGTGGAGAGAAGGGGAAATCCCGAAACAACTACGAGAGATTTCGTGTCGGCAACATTGTTCAACATTGTTGCCTGAAACATCCTACGTTACGGTCTAAGTGGTGTCAACATGAAAGATTAACATTGAATTTGGTCAGTCACATTGATTAAACACGAGTGTATCAAATGACAAAAAAGCAGCGGCACTCGGATTGAGTGCCGCTGCTTTTGAAGCATAAGCTGGAAAAACCGTTTCTAATTGCCGCGTCTTCTGCCGCTGGTCGGAGCCGGTTTTTTCTTTTGCTCTTGGTCGGTTGTCATCGCGCCTTCAAACGCCGCGATGTTGTCTTCAGCATCTTTTCTCTGTTGTGCATACTCTGCGCCTTTCGCTTTCGCCAAGAATTGGCGGAAAGCATCAATCACCGCCGAAGAATCATTGCCGTCCGAAGCGAGTGCTTTACCCAATCCGTACAACGCATCAACATTGTCTGGGCTGGTGGCGATTACTTGGCGGTAAGCTTCAATCGCTTCTTTCGTTTTACCGCCATCCAAAAGAGCCTGCGGCAAGGTGGCTTGCACCTTGTCCTTCTTCGCTTTGTCGGTTTCGACGGCGGCGTATTCCTGAATTGCCGTCACCGCGCGGTCGCCGAGGTCGGGCGTGCTGATTTGCATCGCAAGGCGGTACGTTTCAACCCGCTTGAAGAGCGCGTCGAGCATTTGGGCTTGGGCTTGATTGCCCGCACCGGCGGTCGGTGCCGCGCCACTACCGCCACCAACCTTCTTATACGCCGCAATGGATTTGTCGGCTTCTTCGGTCGCTAACTTCAGGTCGGCGCGGGCGGCGTCTCGTCCCGCTTTCTTGGCTTCCGCCTCGGTGAGCTTACCGGCGGCAATGTATTTGGCTTCCCCGCGTTGCCGGAGGGCGATGGATTTATTAAGGTGAAAAACGCCTTGGTCGGGGTCGGCGGCGATGCCCTGATCGTAAGCCGTGATTGCCTCGTCGTACTTCTTCGCCATGAACGCGGTGTTACCGGTTTTAAGAATCTCCGGCAGTTTGGCGTTCAAGTCGGTGGCGCGGGCATTCTTGGTTTCGACTTCCTTCACTTCGCGCTCGAATTTTTCGCGCGCTTCGCGTTCCTCGGCAGATTCCTTGCGCGGCGCAGAGGGAGCCGCACCTGCGTTTGATGATCCCGTCGCGGTTGTGGCGGCGGCATTCGCGGCTTGGGCTTCTTCGAGCGTTATGACTCTGCCGTCGCCTGCTTCAAGCGTGAAGTTGAGTTCCGGGATTTGACCGAAACGCACGCCGCTCTGATATGACGGGCGCGCACCCGGCGCGCTGACGACGACGGTATAAGTTCCGCCGAACGGCAAGCCGACGCGAACGTATTCGCCCTTCTTGTTCGTTTTGACTTCGTATTTGCCTTTGATGTCGGTGCGGTAAATCGTGACGACGGCTTT
>JBGTMR010000381.1:0-2611 GCA_041743485.1 Pyrinomonadaceae bacterium | reverse complement strand
TTCAAATTCCTTCTGGCGATTGATGACGGCTTCGAGGCGGCTGCGTTGTTGGAGAAGTTTTTGCGCCGCCGCTTGGTCGTTCCAAAAATCGGGAGCGGCGGCTTGCGTCTCGATGGATTCTAGTTCGACTTGCTTTGAAGGAACATCAAAGTAACCTCCCGAGTTGCGTGGTGCGCGTGTGCAACTCTTCAAAGGTGAGGCGCAAATCTTGTATGGTTTGAGTGGTCGGTGTTTCGTTCATTAAGTTATTTTCGATTTCAACTGTTCGATTTGATATTTTCAAATTGAATACAGATAAGTGACCTAAGGTCATCACATTTCCGATTCCTTTGAGTTGCCACTAGCTTTAGCTAGTGGGTAGAGTTTTCAATCTTTCGGCTTTAGCCGAACAGTTCGGCTAAAGCCGAACTCCCTAGGGCTGACTTATCCACTAGCTAAAGCTAGTGGCAATTTATAACCGGCAACTTGGGTTAAGTATTCATGTTGCCACTGAATTACGACGAAGCACATTGAAGCAAGTTAGCATCGTGATAAAGAGATTCAGTGCCACAAACAGATTGCCGAAGCGCGTGTAAAAAGTTTTCGTATCATCGGTTGTGCCGTCTTTGGTCGCATCGCCTTTTGCATTCACCGTCCATACGCGCACGTCAGATTCAAAGCTCGATGTTTGACTTAGTATGTGACCGCGTTCGTTGATGTGCGCGCTGATGCCCGTGTTGGCGACGCGATAAAGCGGGCGACGATTTTCGACGGCGCGAAACACGGAGTTCGCCAGATGTTGACGACGAATCGCGGTCGCACCGAAATAACCGTCGTTCGTGATGTTGATGAGAGCGTCCGCCCCGTTGAGTGTCATATAGCGCGCGACTTCCGGGTAAGCCGATTCGAGACAAATAAAAACGCCCGCCCGCGCCGCATTGCCGATTGGAAATAACGAATACTTTGTGCCGGGTGTGAACTCACCGACGACTGCGCGAATCATCGAAACACCGGGCATCCAAGACGGCAAAGGGATGCGCTCTCCAAACGGCATAAGCTGGATTTTATCATACTGCGTGATGTAGTAACCGTTGGCATCAACGAGTACGGCGGAGTTGAAAAAGCCGTTGAAGCCCGCCGGTTCTTGAGCATTGAAAAGTATCGCGGCATGATTCTCACGCGCAAAGTCACCGACGATTTCACGAAACGCCGCATCACGCGCATAAGCGAAATTCATCGGCGATTCGGGAAACACGATGAGGCGCGGCACATTCATATTTGTTGCCCTTGAGTCGGTGCGAATCGTCGTGTCGTTGTTCTGTAAAGCGTTACGCGCAAGGTCTAAGTGAAACTGCGTCAGGCGTGCGAGTTCGGCGGCGGGTCGTTTGAAATCAACCGCGACGTTAGGCTGCACGGCGACGATGACGGCGCGCGTCTCTGCGGGAGCGGGTATAGTTCCGACAAGTACAAAGTTGATTGATGCGAGGTGACTTAACCACATCACCGCTGTAATCCCCACGATGATACCGAGTGAAAATTTCCAACCCTGTCTGCCACGCAAAACAAAATAAGCGATTGCCGCGTTGACCGCGATGATGAAAAAAGTCATGGCATGAACGCCGCCCCAACTCGCGGCTTGAATCAAATCGGGATGAAAGGCTTGCGAGTATCCGACGGCGTTCCACAGTTGACCACTGACGATAAAGCGCAACCACTCGAACGTCGTCCATAGAGGCGCGGCGAGTATCACCGCACGCAACCCCCAACGCGATACGGCGCGTGCCGTCAGTCCCAACGCGAGGGCGGGGAACAAGGCGACGAACGATGTCGGGATGAGCAGAAGCAGATACGCGAACGGCGCGGGGATGCCGCCATAATGAATCATCGAATACGTCAGCCACGAGCAGGAGCCGAAAAAGAAAATCGTTCCGGCTAACCAGCCGAGCAGAAAGCCGTGCCAGCCTTCGGCACGCCGCGCGACAACGACCAACAACGGCGCGAGGGCGAACCACGCCAGCCACCACCAATCGAAATCGGGAAACGCGACGATGAGCAGCAACGCCGACGAGACCGCGACGCACGCTTCCGCAAACGTCGGTACACGTTCGCGCCAATTCGTGACGGAGAAGGCACGACGCAACGGCGACGCGGATGATGTCGGCGGAGGCGGTGAAGACACCGCCGCGAAAGATGAATCGTTGAAAACTTTGACTTCGTGTTGCACGGAGTCGAGTTTATCAAAAACCGCGATGGAGAGTTGTTGATGATTTATCGGGTTAGATGTTCGGGTCGAGAAGTTGCGCGTGCGCGTCAAAATGTGGATAGAGCAAACCGAAAAGAACAGATTTCGTCACCACGCGACTGACAATTTTTGTCGGCGTTCGGTTAAGGACATTAAGAGGTGCGGTTTTTTGCGAATGAGGAATAAACTGAAGTGGAGTAGTGATGCCGGGCGCGAGGATTGACGTATGACCGGAAAACGCAGAAAAACGCCCCAAACGCAGGAGAACCCGACTGTTTAGGTCGGGTTCCGAAAGGTAAGCACTTGTGTGTGATTAGGTAGGGCTGCTCGGCGGGCGGTTGGTGCAGCGGCAGGCTGCGAACCAGAGGGGTGATGGCGGTGGGTCACGAT
>JBGTMR010000380.1:0-10086 GCA_041743485.1 Pyrinomonadaceae bacterium | reverse complement strand
TTCAAATCCGACCGCGCGAATAACAACAATCGCGGCATCTCGACTTCACCGGAACTGCCGTCATCAACTCCCGTCACAACCACGACGGAGCGCGTCGCCACGGCAAATGCTTGAAACAGTGGTCAGTGGTCAGTGGTCAGTTGACAGTGAAAAGACAAAAAGAAATCTTGTCATCACTCATTGACTGACCACTGACCACTGACCACTGACCACTGACCACTGAACCATAATGGCAAATCTTCTCGATATACGTCGCCGCATCAAGTCGGTTAAGAACACGCAGCAGATCACCAAAGCGATGAAAATGGTGTCGGCGGCGAAGCTCAAACGCGCGCAGGATAGAGTCGTCGCGGCGCGTCCGTTTGCGGGAAAGATGATTGAGGTTTTATCCAATCTCGCGTCGCGTGTCAGTGATGATTTCTCGCACCCTTTGCTTGACCGTCGCGGCGACAGTCGCGTTCTGGTCGTGCTTATCACGGCGGATAAAGGGTTGTGCGGCGGTTTCAATACGAACCTCGTCAAAGCCGGACAAGTCTTCTTGCGTGACAATGCGAACAGGCAGGTTGAGATGATGGCGGTCGGGCGCAAAGGGCGCGATGCGTTCCGGCGGCGCGGCGCGAACATCATCAGCGAACATCTCGGACTGACGGGCAAAGGGCAGGTTGATTACAGGGAAGCCCAAGCGGTCGCACGCGAAATCATCGAACGCTTCACCGAAGATAAAGAACTCGATAAGGTGTTCGTGATTTACAACGAATTCAAGTCGGTGCTTCAACAGCGCGTCGTGGTCGAACAGATTTTGCCGATTTCGCGTGCCGAAGAAACGGAACAGGTCGAAGGCGCGAACACGAATGAGCCACAGACGATGGTTGATTATGTGTATGAGCAAACGCCGACGGAGATTTTCAGCAAGCTTCTGCCGCGCTTCGTCGAATCGCAAATCTTCCGCGCGATGTTGGAGTCGGTGGCATCCGAACAGGGCGCGCGCATGACCGCGATGGATTCGGCATCGAAGAACGCGGGCGAACTCATCGGCTCACTGACGCTTAACATGAACCGCATACGCCAAGCCGCGATTACAACGGAAATCATCGAAGTCGTTTCCGGTTCAGCCGCCGCGCAGTAATCGAGCGTCGTTCGGCGTGCGTGAGTGTGAACGGCGGAATTGATACGCACGGAAAACAATTACGCTACAAGCGAAACGTTTTCTTTTTGCGTTTTTTTGTCGGAAGCCCGGTTCTGGGCAAGTTTTCTTTGTATCTCCAACGCCCGCTCATAGATTCGGCGAAAATCTCCGTCGCACTCTTGCTCAATCTCCAGCCGGGATTGCCGCACTTCTTTCACTATCGGGTCTTCCCACATATTCTTAAACCTCCATTAACTCTTCAGGCGTGCATACTATCGGCGTATGAACGCCAAGACGAATGTTAGTTTCTTGCAAGGTCTTTTGCACGCGACCGCTGGCAATGTGTTTGCAGTTCCACGAAAGAACGTAATCCATTTTGTACCAAGCCGCAATCGCCAAATGAAAAGCGTCAATCTTCGCCTTTTCGGGAATCTGCAACGCCGCAAAATACTGTTTTGCTAAATCTTCAATCTGCTCGTTGACTTCAAGCACCGCAAAACCGACAATTTTATCAAGCCGCTTTTGGGCATAAATCGCATCTCCGCGTGAGGCTTCATCAATCACAAACGGTGAAACATAGCACTCAACTTGCGGGCGCGTGTCCGTCCACCATTCGTTTGTAATTTGCTGATGAGCCGCGATAATCAAATCCCGACCCGGTTTAGCGGTCAGATAGCTGACAATCGTAGTTTCGATATAAACGGACGGCTTCATACGTCGAATTTAACAGAAACGATTAACGTCTTCTACCGCACCCGTCCTGCACTATCACGAAAAACCGAACAAACTATTCAAGGAAGGGAAGCCGTAAATGTTTGGCTTCCCTTCGCCGTTTGTGGGACGATGCGTTTTGATTCGTGAACAGGCAAACCTCAATTCCATTGTACGAACAAACCGACACCCGACTTTCAGACGCAATGTCGCCGTCGCGCAACCGTTCGGGTTCGCGCGTGTGGCGATACGCGCCGCTTCTGTTTTGGATTGGCATCATCGTCTTCGGTTCGGGCGACGATGTTTCGGCTTCCAACACGTCGCGCTGGCTCGGATTTGTCGTGCAAATTTTCACGCCCGACATCAGCGATGAAAGATTGTCGGTCATCAATCTCATCGTGCGAAAAACCGCGCACTTCACGGTGTACGCGACGCTCGCCCTGCTCGCCGCTCGCGCGTTTCTCTCATCGTCGCACGAAGTTTTAAGACGCCGGTGGATGATCGCCGCGCTTATCATCGTCGCGGTGTGCGCGTTCTTTGACGAGTATCATCAAACATTTTCACCCGCGCGCACCGGCACGATTTACGATGCTTTGCTCGACATCACGGGCGGAGCGTTCGCACTCGCGGCGGTGCGGCTTATCCGTCCGCGCCTTCGTCGTCAGGTATCTTCACAAGATTATTCATAGGCGCGTGGGCTGGGCTGTCATTCGTAAATTTGAAATCTCAAATATGAAATTTGAAATCTCAAAGCACATCTGGAATCTCAAATATGAAATCTAAAACAACTTCTGCCGCGCCGGACGAAAGCCGATGGCACAAAGTCTATCTCGGCATCGTCGTTTATCTCGTGATGCTCATCACTTTATTGTGGACGTTTTCGCGCGTCTTCAACGGTTGATTAAACACTCGTCCTCATACATTTAATGCGAACACTTGATTGGCTCATCATCGCCGCGTATCTGATTTACATCGTGTGGTCGGGTGCGCGTCTGGCGCGCGACTCGAAACACCTCGAAGGATATTTTCTCGCCGGACGCAGCTTGCCGTGGTGGGCGGTCGGTCTGTCAATCATGGCGACGCAGCTTTCCGCGATAACGTTGGTCGGGACTACCGGACAGGCTTATGCCGATGGAATGCGGTTCATACAATTCTATTACGGCTTGCCGCTGGCGATGATTGTGTTGTCAATGACGGTCGTGCCGTTCTTTTATCGCGCCCGCGTGTTCACGGCGTATGAATATCTCGAACAGCGTTTCGATGTGCGCGTGCGGACGCTGACGAGTCTCTGTTTTCTGATTTCGCGCGGGCTTGGCGTCGGTGTGATTATCGCCGCGCCGAGCGTGATTCTCTCGATTGTTTTGGGATGGAGCGAGGTCGTGACCGTGTTTGCGATGGGTTTGACGACGACCGCGTACACGATGATCGGCGGCGTGCAGGCTGTGACGTGGACGGACGTTAAACAGATGCTGGTCATCTTTTTAGGTTTGTCCGTGTGTCTCATCGTCATCATCTCGCGCTTTCCGGCGGATGTTTCGGTGACGGACGCGCTCGCGCTCGCCGGAGCGACGAACCGTTTAACGACGGTTGATACGACGTTCGATTTATCGCAGCCTTACACACTTTGGTCGGGACTCATCGGCGGCTTCTTCTTGATGCTCGCGTATTTCGGTTGTGACCAGAGTCAGGTGCAAAGATTCTTGACCGCGAAGTCGGTTGACGAAGGGCGCACGTCGCTCGTGATGAATGCGTTCATCAAAATCCCGATGCAGTTCCTTGTGTTGTTTATCGGTGTGATGGTGTTCGTGTTTTATCAATTCACCGCTCCGCCTTTGAACTTCAACCGCTCCGCCGTGACGATGGTTGAACGCAGCCCTTACGCCGCCGAATACGAAAGCTTATCCGCCGAATATAACCTCGCGCACGAACGGCGAAAGCGCGCGGCGGAAGACTATGCACGCGATGCGGGACGGACGGGCGAAGCGGCGGTTGACGGCGAACGGCTCGGCGTTTATCTCGAAGCCGATAAAGCTTTGAATGAAGTGCGCGCGCGCGGTGTCGCTTTGATTGAAACGGCGAGTAATAAAGATAAAAGCTTCAACGACGTGAACCATGTTTTCCCGTCGTTCGTCATCGGTTACATGCCGATGGGCGTCGTCGGGCTTATCATCGCCGCGATTTTCGCCGCCGCGATGTCGAGCATCTCCGCCGAACTCAACGCCCTTGCGACCGCGACCACGATTGACTTTTACCGTCGCCATTACAAACCCGAAGCGGGCGATGCGGAACTCGTGCGCGCCGGACGTGTCGCAACTTTACTGTGGGGCATATTCGCGTGCGTCGTCGCCCTGTATGCCACGTCGCTCGGTTCTTTAATCGAAGTCGTCAATCGTTTCGGTTCGTTTTTTTACGGCTCTCTGCTCGGCGTGTTCGTGCTGGCATTCGGGGTAAAAAGGGCGACATCGCGCGGCGCGTTCTGGGGTTTATTGTGCGGTATCGCCGCCGTGTGGGTGGCGAGTTTAACGACCAACATCGCGTTCCTGTGGTTTAACGTCGTCGGCTGTTTCGTCGTCGTCGTCATCGGTTGGCTGATAAGTTTGACGGACACTTCCGGTCAAAAGCCCACGACGCGAAGTGAGTTCGCAAATTAGAAGTTATCTGGAAAATGGTTTCCTCTCCGCGTGTCTCTGCGTCTTCAACTCGGCGTACTCTGCGTTAAGAAATTCTTTGACGCAGAGACACGCAGAGTGAAGACGCAGAGACACGCGGAGGTTCAATCAATCGAAATCTGTTTTTGAGACGGCTTGTAGTTTTTATTTGTCAGGCGGTGTTATGCTTCCGCTCAAATCATCCGACTTTAGAAGCCAAGAATTACCAACTCATGCTCAACGGATTTAAGCGTCCCCGTCGCGTTGTAATCACGGGTTTCGGTTGCGTCACGCCTTTAGGAACGGGACGCGATAAGTTTTGGCGCGCCCTGCGTGAAGGCGCAAGCGGCGTGCGTCGCATTGCGCGTTTCGACGTGAGCGATTCGCCCGTGCAAATCGCCGCCGAGGTCATTGACTTCGATGCGGACGAAGAATTGAGCGTGAAAGACCGTCGCCACGTCGCGCGCACCGTGCCGCTCGCTTTGCGTGCCGCGCGCGAAGCGATTGACGATGCGAAACTCGCGCCCGAAGACATGACGATTGAAGAACGTCGCGCGGTTGGCGTCGTCTTGGGAACGGGCGGCGGCGGACTCGCTTTCACCGAAGAACAGTACGGGCATTTTTATCGCGGCGAAGCGACACGCGCGAGTGTCTATACGATTCCGGCTTCGACGCACGGCGGGCTGTCGTCGGAACTCTCTATGCGGTGGAATCTGCGCGGGCTATCGCACATCGTTTCAACGGGCTGTACAAGCTCGACGGACGCGATTGCTTACGCCGCCGAACACATCGCGTTGGGACGACAAAACGTCATGCTCGCGGGCGGCGTTGACGCTCCGCTCGCCCCCGGCATACTCGCCGGATTTAACCTGATGACGGTTTTAACCAACGCATGGAACGATGAACCCACGCGCGCGTCGCGCCCGTTTTCGCGTGACCGTTCCGGCATCGTGTTGGGTGAAGGGGCGTGGATTTATGTGCTTGAAGAATACGAAGCGGCGATGCGGCGCGGAGTGAATGCCTATGCCGAAATCAAGGGCTACGGCGCGACGTGCGACGCATATCATCGCGTGCGTCTCGAAGACACCGGCGAAGAACCCGCCCGCGCGATGACGCTCGCCTTGAAAGATGCCGGATGCCTTCCCGATGAAGTTGATTACATCAACCTTCACGGCACAAGCACCCAACTCAATGACCGAATCGAAACACAGGCGGTCAAACTCGCGTTCGGTGAACATGCGAAACGCATTCCGATGTCGGGGACGAAATCACAAATCGGTCATCCGCAAGGTGCTTCGGGGGCGGCGGGAATCGCGGCGGCTCTGTGCGCGATGCACACGAACACCATACCGCCGACGATAAACTTGGACGAGACTGACCCGGCGTGCGACCTCGATTATGTGGCGAACGCCGCACGCGAAGCGACAATTAAAATTGCGCTCTGTAATTGCATCGGCTTCGGCTCAAAGAACAGCGCGCTCGTCATCGAAAAGCTATAATCGGATGACGGATGTGGTTTGCAATATGAAGTTAGTCTTCCCTTCAAATGTTCAATCTGAAATTTGAAATCTCAAATTGAACATTTGAAGGGAAGTAGCCGCAAAGTTAGGAGGCAATGATGGTCGAAGTTTTAGAAAGTCTCAATGAACAAATAGAGCGCGCGGGCAACGCGGTCAAAGATGAGGCGTGGGACGTTCACATACACCTGCAAACTCCGGTCACGGATGAACAAGTCGAAGACATTATTTCGCGCAATCCCGAACTGAATTTTGAAGTCAATCCCGAAGGAGATTTGGTCATCATGCCGCCGACATATACACGCACCGGAAATCGCAATTTCAAATTCAACGTAAAATTCGGCATCTGGGTTAGAAAAGATGGAACGGGGGCGGGCTTTGATTCCTCAACGCTGTTCACTCTGCCGAACGGGGCGCGGCGTGCGCCCGATGCGTCGTGGATAAGCAAGAAGCGTTTGGCGACACTTAATGAAAGGCAGAAGGAAAAGTTTGTACCTTTATGTCCCGACTTTGTGGTTGAACTGCGTTCCACCACCGACAACCTGAAAACTTTGCAAGCGAAGATGCGTGAATACATCGCCAACGGCGCGCAACTCGGCTGGTTGCTCGACCCGCAGACGCGGCACGTTTATGTCTATCGCGCCGACGGCAGCGTTGAAGATTTGGACAATCCGGCGAGCATCGCGGGCGATCCCGTGCTGCCGGGTTTCGTGCTTGATGTTCACGTCGTATGGAACGCGGATTTTTAGGCGAGCGATGAGTAATGAGTGATGAATGATGAACTGAAAAGCGAATCTTTCTTGTCACTTATCACCCGTCGCGTATCGCTCAAAGAGCGAAGCTATGAACTCGAACATCTCGATACGGGCGATTATACGGCGGTGGAATACGAAGGATGTCTCGCGGAATTGCGGCGTATCAATCGCTGGTTGGGCGACGCGCGGGCGATGCGGCACACGGTTTTGCGAAGGATTGCCGGTGATGATTTGAAAGAGTTTTCGTTGTTGGATGTTGGGGCGGGTTCGGGAGAATTGTTGCGCGGCGTCGCGGATTGGGCGATGAAGAATGAACGGCGCGCGCGTCTCGTGGGGCTTGAACTCAACGAGCGTGCCGCCGTCGCGCTAAAAGAGGAATCACAATCTTACACGAACATATCAGCCGTGCGCGCCGATGCTTTCGTGTTGCCGTTTGCGGACAAGGGTTTCGATTACGCGATGTGTTCGCTGTTCACGCATCATTTCCGCGAAGGTGAAATCGTCGCGCTGTTGCGTGAGTTCGGGCGCGTCGCGCGGCGCGGTGTGTTCGTGATTGACCTGCATCGTCACGCGATGGCGTATCTGCTTTACACGACGGCGGGGCGCATCGTTTTACACAATCGCCTTGTGCGCGAAGACGGTGCGTTGTCAATCAGGCGCGGGTTTCGACCAATGGAATTGTATAAACTCGCCGCACAAGCCGGACTTGAAAACATCGAAGTCCGCCGAGTGTTTCCGTTTCGTTTGACACTTGCCGCGCGCGTATGTGAATGAATTCCAAGATATGAAATCTCAAATTTGAGATTTGAGACGTGAAGAGCGGAATCTGAAATTACTGTGAGCAGTCTTTCAAATGAAAACTTTTACAACGCCGCGATTATCGGAGCGGGACCCGCCGGAACGAGCGCGGCGATTCATCTCGCGTTGCGTGGATGGCGGGTGTTGTTGGCGGAAGCGAAAAGCTTTCCGCGCGCGAAGCTGTGCGGCGAGTTCATCACGCCGGAATGCTTCGCGCACTTCCGGCGTCTCGGCGTCGAACCCGCGATGATGAACGCGGGCGGAACGCTTATCGCGGAAACGAATTTCTACGCCGCGAGCGGCGCACAGGTTAATGTTCCAAGCCTGTGGTTCGGCGGCGAAGAAACGCAACCTTTCGCGCTCGGTTTGAGTCGCGCGGAAATGGACGCGCGATTGCTAAAGCGGGCAAGGGAAGTCGGCGTTGAGGTGCGCGAAGAAACGCAAGCCGTGAATCTGGTATATGAAAATGAAGTTGTGCGCGGCGTGCGTTTGCGTGGAAAAGATAAGCGCGAAGATTCGGTTTATGCGCGCGTGACGGTTGACGCGACGGGACGCGGGCGCGTGCTTGGGCGACGCCTCGAAGCGATAAACGCGACTCAAGAATCCACTATGACGGATGCCGAAAACAATCGAAATTCGCATCGCCCGTCATCACGTTCACGCGCCAATCTCGTCGCCTTCAAAACGCATCTCGTCATACCCGATGACACGCATAAACGTCATCACGAACAGCATCACGAACAATGCGAAATCTATTTTTACAAAGGCGGCTACGGCGGCTTGAACGGCGTCGAAGGCGGAGTTCGCAATCTGTGTTTCATCGCGCGTGCCGAAGATGTGAAAGCGTGCGACGGAAACGCGGAGCGCGTGATGCGCGAAGTCGTATTCGGCAATCGGCGTGCGCGTCAGGTGTTGGAACGGGCGGAAGTCGTCGCCTCTTGGTTATGCGTCGCGCTTGAGAGTTTCGGGCGCAACAAAATCGCACCCGCGCCCGGTCTGCTCGCGGTTGGCGATGCCGCCGCGTTTATTGACCCGTTCACCGGAAGCGGGATGTTAATGGCACTCGACGGCGGAGCGACGCTTGCCCGCGCGCTTGACCTGTGGCTTGAGCGTGAAGATGCAAGCAACGACACGAACATCGAATCATGGCGGCGACTCGCGTTTGATTACGAAGCAAGTTATGAAGCGAAGTTTGCACGACGGTTGCGCGTGTGTGCGTGGTTAAGACGTGCGGCTTTCGCTCCCGTGCCGATGATTGAAATGGCGACGCGAATGTTAAACCTGAACACCGGAGCGCGCCGCCGTCTCGCCCGCGCGACGAGGAAATCATGAAGGACAGTGATAAATGACAAGCGATAAATGATGAATAAATTTCTTAGCATCCGATTCATTCTTCCGCCTTCACCCTTTATCGCCAAATCACCTGCTTGCTTCGCGGGCGTGTTTTAAGATACAACGCTCATCAAAGGTTTTGATAATGCTTTTGCGGTTGTCGCCGTTCTCCGAAAGCGTCGCCGAAAAGCTTATCGTCGCACCTCTTTCGTTCGACACAGTTCGTTTCGTCATACAACAATCCGCCCGTGAATTTTCTGTAAAGACCTGTTAAGGAGATGAATAAACATGCGCGTGTCTTTTGCACGAAGCAAGACGTGTCTCGCCTTGCGCTTCGCTTTTTCGACGCTCGGTTTTCTGGCGTTGGCTTTCACGCTTCAAAGTTTTTACACGATGCCGGTGTACGCGCAGGCGCAATCCAACGCCGCCGATTTGCGCGGCTTCGTGCGTGACCCGCAGGGCGCGGTCGTCGGTGGCGCAACCGTCACGGCGACCAACCCGGCGACAGGTATCACGCGCACCGCGACGACGAACGATGAAGGCTTTTATCAAATCATCGGTGTCCCGCCCGGCGATTATGAAATCGCCATTGAAGCCACCAACTTCAAACGTGCCGTCGTGCCAACCGTCCAACTTACCGTCGGACAGCGCGCGGATTTGGATGTCGCTTTGGAAGTCGGCGGCGTCGGTGAAACCGTCACCGTGTCGGGCGCGACGACCGAACTCGTAGAGACTTCGCGCACGGCGGTTTCAAACACGATTGATGAAACGCGCATTGATAATCTTCCGATTAACGAACGCAATTATCTTAATTTCGCCCTCACGATTTCCACCGTCGGGCGCGACAACGGGCGTCCCATCGGACCCGCCCCGACGAGCGGACTAAATTTCGGCGGTCAACGCGGACGCTCTAACCTCGTTCAAGTTGACGGTGCGGACAACACGGACAACTCCGTCAACGCCGCGCGCTCGACCGTCTCGCAAGAAGCCGTACAGGAATTTCAAATCGTCACCAATTCCTTTGCCGCCGAGTTCGGACGCGCGACGGGCGGCGTCGTCAACGTCGTCACCAAAGGCGGCACGAACGACATACGCGGCAACGTCTTCGGCTTCATACGCAACAAGCGCATTCAATCGCGCAACGCCTTCGCGCCCATCATTGACGGCGACCCGAACCGGAAACCCGGCTTCACACGCGC
>JBGTMR010000379.1:0-2099 GCA_041743485.1 Pyrinomonadaceae bacterium | reverse complement strand
TTCCGCGCCGCGACAGGCTTCACGCCGCGCGAATACCGCCGACTCGTAATTAAGTAATTCTTTGAAGCAAAGCAGTAAAACGGAGGTAAGCGGAGGCATAACGGAGGTCAACGGAGAAGCATTATTGTTCTTCCTCCGTTCACCTCCGTTATGCCTCCGCTCACCTCCGTTCAACTTTTCCTTTTGTCTTCCGCCACACCCGAACGGCAAGCACGCGACATATATCAGCAAGAAATGACGAGAAGCACGGCGCATCTTTCGCTTATCCTGTTTCAAACAAACACTAAACAGGAGAACACAAATGACGGCTGAAGAAAGATTGGAAGACATTGAAATCGCTCCGGCGAAAGGCAAGCTCGGCATCCTGCTTGTCGGACTCGGGGCGGTCAGCACGACGTTTATCGCAGGCGTCGAAGCTATCAAGCTCGGCATCGCCGAACCTATCGGAAGCTTGACACAGATGGGAACGATTCGACTCGGCAAACGCACGGACAACAATTCTCCGGCGATTAAAGATTTCGTGCCGCTCGCGGATTTGAACGACATCGTTTTCGGGGCGTGGGACATCTTCCCCGATTCGGCTTATGACGCCGCGATGCACGCCGGAGTTTTAGAAAAGGATTTGCTCGCGCAACTCAAAACCCCGCTTCAGAAGATCAAACCGATGGCGGCGGTCTTCGATACGCACTACGTCAAACGTCTTTCCGGCACAAACGTCAAAGAGGGCGCGAACAAAATGGAACTCGCGCAACAACTCATTGACGAGATTGCCGATTTCAAACGCCGCAACAAATGCGCGCGCCTCGTGATGGTGTGGGCGGCTTCGACGGAAATATATCTTGAAGGCGACAACGCGGCTTACCGTAATATCAAAGCTTTCGAGAAGGCTTTGCAGAGCAACTCGAAGTTTATCGCCCCTTCGATGATTTACGCTTACGCCGCGATTAAGTCCGGCGTCCCGTTCGCCAACGGCGCGCCGAATCTTTCGGTTGACGTTCCGGCTCTGGTGAAACTCGCGGAAGACATGAACGTCCCCGTCTGCGGCAAAGATTTTAAGACCGGACAAACGATGATGAAAACGATTCTCGCGCCCGGTTTGAAATCGCGTCTGCTTGGGCTTCACGGCTGGTATTCGACGAATATCTTGGGCAACCGCGACGGCGAAGTTTTGGACGACCCCGAATCATTCAAGACGAAAGAGGAATCGAAACTCTCCGTGCTTGAACACATCTTGCAGCCCGACAAATACCCGCAGCTTTACAAGGATTTTTCGCACGTCGTCCGCATCAATTACTATCCGCCGCGCGGCGATAATAAAGAAGGTTGGGACAACATAGACATCTTCGGCTGGCTCGGCTACAAGATGCAAATCAAGATTGACTTCCTGTGCCGCGACTCGATTTTAGCCGCCCCGCTCTGTCTCGACCTCGCGCTGTTTATGGATTTGGCGCAACGCGCGAAGATGAAAGGCATTCAAGAGTGGCTCTCGTTCTACTTCAAAGCCCCGATGACCGCCCCGGAACTTTATCCCGAACACGATCTGTTTATTCAACTGATGAAACTCAAGAACACGCTTCGTTACTTACGCGGCGAAGAACTGATTACGCATCTCGGACTTGAGTATTACGATTAAGCACTGTGTCATAAGTAGTTTGTAGAATTGACCACAGATGAACGCGGATGAACACGGACAAAGACCTGATGTCTGGACGCTTTTTCCGTCCCGTCAGGGACGACCGACAATAGCCCAGCGATTCATCGCTGGGTGAGGCGTGCGATAAAGGTCAAGAGTCCCGTCAGGGACGGCTGAATGTCGGCAAATTCAGCCGTCCCTGACGGGATTGACACAACCTTTCACATCCATTCCCAGCGATGAATCGCTGGGCTATTTTCATGATGTCCCTACGGGACGAATACATTCCCGCTTTTGGAGACGCTGCAAGTCTTATAAATCCATCTCATCTAATCTTATATCTCTTCGGCGGCGGTGACGCTTGGGGCGGTTTGGCTTTGCATTGGAGATAGTTGGCGGTCAATTCATCTTCAAGCAACAATAACGCACCGATGCGGCGAATCATGCGTGTGACTTCGCGGGCTTC
>JBGTMR010000378.1:0-14845 GCA_041743485.1 Pyrinomonadaceae bacterium | reverse complement strand
GAACGCGAAAACCAAACTCTCGCCACGATTACTTTGCAAAACTACTTTCGCCTGTACGAAAAGCTTTCCGGCATGACCGGAACGGCGGAGACGGAAGCCGAAGAATTCGGGACGACTTACAACCTTGACGTGACGGTCGTGCCGACACATCGCCCGATGGTGCGCGAAGATCATTCGGACATGATTTATCGCACCTTGCCGGAGAAGTGGGATGCGGTCGTCGAAGAAATCAAAGAGCGTCACGGGAAAGGTCAACCCGTTCTCGTCGGTACGGTGTCGGTTGAAAACTCCGAACTCATCGCACGCAAACTGCAAAAAGTCGGCGTTCCGCACAACGTCCTAAACGCCAAGTATCACGAACGCGAAGCCGAAATCATCGCCCAAGCCGGACGCAAAGGCACGGTCACAATCGCCACCAACATGGCGGGACGCGGCACGGATATTCTCTTGGGCGGCAACCACGAGGAGATGGCGAAAACCTTTTTGAAGGAAGCCGAAGTTAACCCCGACGAAGCGACCGAAGAAGAGATGAACGAGGCTCTCGCGCGTGCCAAACGCATCGTTGAAAGCGAGAAACAGGAAGTCGTTTCTATCGGCGGCTTGCACATTTTGGGAACGGAACGCCACGAAGCCCGCCGCATTGATAATCAGCTTCGCGGACGCGCCGGACGGCAAGGCGATCCGGGTTCATCGCGCTTCGTGCTGTCTCTGGAAGACGACTTGATGCGGATTTTCGCGGGCGACCGTGTGAAGGCATTGATGCAGAGATTGGGCATGGATGAAGGCGTCGCCATCGAATCGAAGATGGTTTCCAAACGCATCGAAGCCGCGCAAAAATCGGTCGAAGGTCGCAACCTTGAGACGCGCAAACACCTCGTCAAATACGACGACGTAATGAACCGTCAACGCGAAACGATTTACGGTCTGCGTCGTCAACTGATGGAACAACCCGACCAGCGCGATTACCTTGTCGGTGAAACCGGAGTCGCGCGAGATTTGCTTTCCGATTTGACCAAGCAGTATCTCAACCCGGAAATCTCGCCCGCCGATTGGGATGTTTTGAACTTCAAGGTTCAAATCGCTTCCGTCTATGATTTGGACACCGACGATGAAGGCATTGATTTCACCGAAACCGCGAGTGAAGAAATCGAAAGCAAACTGTGGGAGCGCATCAAGCACAACTACGAAGACAAAGAACAGCAAGTCGGCGTCGAAGCGATGCGAACCTACGAGCGCATCATCATGCTCAACATCATTGACGCGCAATGGAAAGATCACCTGCTCGCACTCGACCACTTGAAACAGGGCATCGGGCTTGTCGGCTACGGACAGAAAGACCCGCTCGTCGAATACAAAAAAGAGAGTTTCGATTTGTTCCAAGCGATGCTCGACCGCATTGATACCTTGACGATTCGCTCGCTGTTCCATCTTCAAGTCGTCAGCGAACAAGCACCCGAACAGGTCGAAGAACAACAACTGCGCCGCCGTATGCGCCGCCCTTCGCGCATGACCTTCACAGGACCCAACCAGAACGCGGCGGCGGCAGGCGAAGAAGTCGCGGTGGCTAAACCGATAACCCGCGACCAGCCTAAAATCGGGCGCAACGAACTCTGCCCGTGCGGGTCGGGCAAGAAATCCAAGAAATGCTGCGGGGCGTGAAACCATAATTTGAAAGAAATAGATTTGTGCGCCTCTATTGCTTGACGTTGGTTTGTTTAATTCAAGCCTTCTAAAGTCAATTGAGGCGCGCTTGTTTGTTCAAATACCCTCTTGAATACTGAAATTACTTCACAAAATCCGGTCGTTCAAAAAATCATCTCCGGCGCGGCTCCACCGGCGGCGCAGATGATGGCGGCGCGCGGGATGTTGCCGCTTCCGGCGGGTGACTTGATGGAAGTCTTGGTTTATTTGCGCGGAAGCGAGAGTGAAGAAGTCAAAGCGGTGGCAGATGAGACGCTTGCCGCGCAAGACATGCAAAGCTTGCTTGATATAGCGCAAGGCGCGGAAGCCGCCCCGTCGGTGCTTGATTATTTAGCGACGAATGAGCGGGCAAGCAGCGCCGTGCATGAAGCCGTGACGCTCAACTTGAAGACGCCGGATACGGCAATCGCGCGCCTCGCTTCCGTAACGACCGACCCCGCGTTGCTTGAACTTATCAGTACGAATCAGCAACGCTTGATTCGCCTTCCCGCGATTGGCGATGCGGTGTTGGCAAACACGTTGCGAACGCCGCAAGCCGAGCGGCGCGTGCGCGAAGTTCAGAAAGAGTTTTTCGAGAAGGAACGCGGCTCGCAGCAAATCGCCAGCGAACTGCGCGCGCGCGGCAACGAGGCGGCAGCGGAATTTCTTGAACAGGCGGAATCGTTCGGGACGGATGAAGGCTTGACCGACGATGATGCGTGGCTCATCGCGTCGCACATCGAAGTCACGGACGACGAGATTGATGATTCATGGCTGCCGTCGGAACGGCTCGAAGAAATCTTCGCTGAAACCGAAGAACATCGCCTCGCCAATGCCGAACGCATTTTGGCGGAGACGAGTGCCGAAGCGGGCGGTATCGCGCCGGAGCGCGTATCTTTGATTCGCCGCGTGATGCTGATGAACGTCAAAGACCGCGTGAAGTTGGCGATGAAAGGCGACCGCGAAGCCCGCGCGATTCTGATTCGTGATGCGAATAAAATCGTCTCCGTCGCCGTCATCAATAACCCGCGCGTCACCGACCAAGAAATCGAATCCATCACCGCGATGCGAACCGTTTCCGATGAGGTTCTGCGACTCATCGCCATGAACCGCGCGTGGTCACGTTCCTACGCCATCACACACAATCTCGCCCGCAACCCGCGCACCCCGATTGCGACCGCGATGGGCATCCTTCCACGCATCCGCGCCAAAGATTTAGAAGTCATGTCGAAAAGCAAAAACATTTCAGAGACGGTGCGCCGCCAAGCTTATCGCCTTTCACAAATGCGTACCGGACGCTGAAGGGAAAGTTAAGCGGTAAGGCAGTCACGCGATGCGCCATCGCGTGTGCGCGCCGCCGTGATAAACTCGCCTTGAAATTCACCGCAACGGAGTTCGCATCATGTCTTTAGCCATTGACCTGCCGGTTACAACATCGCCGCTCATCAAGACCTATACGCTCGAAGAGTTTTGGGAACTGCCCGACCCGCCCGACCGCTCGAAACTCGAACTCATCGCCGGAGTGCTTTATATGACACCACCACCCGAACAGACACATGATAGTTCTGTTAGACGACTCATACGCTTGATAACCACCGACTTGATTGCCGCTAAGGATAAAGGAAGTCTATACGTTCCGCGCGCCGCGCTTTGGACGAGTAAGCGGACGTATCTCGAACCTGATTTGTTTTACATTTCAGCGGAACTCGAAGCGCGGCTCGACCCGAAGCGACGCACGACGGCTGACCTTGTTGTCGAAGTCATCTCGCCCGGTTCGGCGATGTACGACCGCACCACGAAGAAGGATACTTACGCCGCTCTCGGCGTGCGTGAACTGTGGCTGGTTGACGAGCAAGCGGAAACGATTGATGTGCTTAAACTCGCGGGCAAGCGTTATGACGAAGGGCAAACTTTTTATGGTGACGACGTAATCATTTCCGCCGTGCTGCCGCGTGTCACGTTCACCGCCGCGCAAGTTTTTACCGACTGACACGCCCGCTTTCCGCTTCAAAAAATCTCGCCGCCTTTTCGCAACATAGACCAACCGACATCGGTTATCGTGTGACTCGCCGCACCCCACCACAAGCCGAAGAAACCCGCCCACAACATCATCGTATCCGCGCTCTGAAACAACGCGAGTTGAACGGCGCGCCACTCATGCCATATCTCGACCAGCGACGGCGATGCTTGCGTGATGAGCGCGGCGCGACCGTACAGGGCGAGCATCGTAATGAGCGCGATGATGCCGCTAAAATAAAGCACGCGAAACAGCGTCCCGAACACGATGCCGTGCGACCACCGCGAACGGTGCGCGAACACGACTTTGTACGGCAGCCACAGAAAACGAAACACGCCCCAACGGGTGTATTGAACGCTTTGTGTATCGAGGTCGGGTCCGAACATAAAGCCGCTAAACGCGGTCGCGGCGGTCGCGGCGATAGCGAGTTGTGAGTTTTGAGTTAAGAGCCAAGTCGCCCCGAAGGTTGGCGGCAAGATGAGCAGTGTTATCAGGTCGTGAGTTTTTCCCGATGGCATGATGCGTGTACTGTGATGAAGTGTCGTGAGACAAAGTTGATGTTCGTCAGAGTCTGCGTTGAAAGCCCGCGCCCGTCTGCGTTATAGCACGGCTTCGGGCGCGGGTGAAAATCGAACCTGTTTGCGTCGCCCGATTTGGCATTGTTACGGTAGCTGTTACACTCGCCCGCACTAATGGCAAAACGCGGCAAACTACAAAATAACGCTGAATACATAGCGACACGCGCACTACTCGACGCGCTCGAAACTCTGCCGCGTCCCGTCGCGGTTGCCGCCGGACGGAAAATCGGCGCGCTCACATACCGCTCACTCGGCAACTTGCGCCGCACCGGAGAGCGCAATTTACAACTCGCGTTTCCCGAAAAAACCGAAGCCGAACGCGAACATATTTTGCAGGGAAGCTTTGCGAGTCTCGGTCGTCTGCTCGGCGAGTTCAGTCATCTCTCGCGCCACACGCCGGAGAGTCTGCGCGCACTGGTTGATTACGACGAACAGGGCATGAGTTATCTGGATGAGGCACGCGCGACCGGGCGCGGCATCATCTTTCTCACGCTTCATCTAGGGGCGTGGGAGCTTTTGAGTTTCGCGCACTCGGCGATTCATCAGCCGCTCGCGTTTATGGTGCGTCGCCTCGATAATCCTTTGCTCGAAACTTTCGTTGACGCACGGCGCACGCGCTTCGGCAACGAAACCATTGACAAGAAAAGTGCCGTCCGGCGCGCCTTAAAAGTTTTGCGCGAAGGCGGAATGCTCGGCATTCTCGGCGACCTCAACACCCAGCCGCAGGAAGGCGTGTTCGTGCCGTTCTTCGGTATTCCCGCTTGTACGACCGCCGGAATTGCGATGCTCGCGCTTCGCGCCAACGCCGTTATCGTTCCGGGATGCGCTCCATGGCATGAGCGGCGCGGCAAGTATGTGTTTCAAGGTCAAAAGATGATTGACCTTGAGCGCAGCGGCGACAACGAAAAGGATGTACTGGCGATTACAACAGCCTGCACACAGGCGATTGAAAATTTCATCCGCGCCTATCCCGAACAATGGTTGTGGATTCACAAACGGTGGCGCACACGCCCGCCCGGAGAGCCGGATTTGTACGGCACACCACGTTCTTTAGAAGTGACAACATCGAAAGAAAGCATTTGAAAGAGCATCATTATCAAGCTATCAATCTCTGCTCCGTAAAACTTTGTCACAAAATTGTATCGAAAAGTGGAAAATGTGCTTGACATGTCACAAAGGTTTGGGTTAGATTGCACACGTTGGTTGTGGTCATCCCCCTTTTCTCCCCAAGACCACATCGTTCTTTGCAAGCTCGAAAGCCTTTTGGTATTCACCACGCAATTAAAAGTGTGGTGTGAGTTGAAACACACGCTGTTCCCGTTGCAAAGGTTTCCTCCTGTCAAACCAAACGCCCGTCGCTTTCCGGGTCGCCTATATATGACGACTTCCAGCATCACCGATAAAGTCACCCCGTTCATGTCCGAGAGCCTGCCTTCCCCCAAGATTAAAACCCCGCTAGACACCAACATCTAGCGGGGTTTCCTCCGTTTATCAACAACAAATTTTACACCTTCCGACTACATCGCCATTCCGCCGTCAATCTGAATCACCTGACCTGTAATATACGCGGCGGCATCGGACGCCATAAAGCACGCGATGTTTGCGATTTCCTCCGGTTGGGCGAAGCGTCCGAGCGGGATTTGTTCGAGGATTTTAGCTTGATAAGCGTCATTGAGCGCGCCCGTCATATCGGTCGCAATCATACCGAGCGCGAGGGCGTTGACGCGCACATTGCGGCTGGCGACTTCGCGCGCGAGGGCTTTGGTGAGTCCAATCATTCCGGCTTTCGAGGCGGAATAGTTCGATTGTCCGGCGATGCCGTTTGTGCCGCTGATTGACGTGATGTTAAGAATCACGCCGCCCGTATCCTGTTTCAACATAAATCGAATCGCGGCGCGGGCGAAGTTCCACGCGCCCTTCAAATTCGTATCAAGCACTGTGTCCCAGTCGTCTTCCTTCATGCGAAGGATGAGATTGTCGCGCGTGATTCCGGCGTTGTTGATAAGGAAGTCAATGCGCCCGAACTTGTCTTTGACCGCCTTGACCATTTCGGCGGCGGCGGCAGTATCCGCGACATCGGTTTGCGACGCGAACACTTTGACATTCAACGCTTCGAGTTCACTTTGCAGAGTCTCCGCCGCGTCCGCGCTTTTGGCGTAATTGAAAGCGACGTTCGCACCGCGACGCGCAAATTCGAGAGCCATCGCGCGCCCTATTCCGCGCGTCGCGCCGGTGATAAGGGCGACGCGCCCGTCAAACTCTTTGTGTTCGCTCAAAAGATGCTCCATAACCAATCTCAAATTTGAGATTTCAAATTCAAATTACAAATCAATCTAATTTCAAAGTTTGCAAATACTCTTTGAACTCCGGCGCGAGGTCTTCGCGCTTCAACGCGAACTCGACGGTGGCGATCAAGAAACCTAATTTGTCGCCCGCGTCGTGGCGTGTGCCGTCGAAGCGGACGGCGAAGAAATCGCGTTTCTTTAAGAGCGAACGCATCGCGTCGGTGATTTGAATTTCGCCGCCCGCGCCCGGTGTCGTGGCTTCGATTTCAGGGAAAATGTCGGGCGTTAAAATGTATCGCCCGATAATCGCAAGGTCGGAAGGGGCTTCTTCGTACTTAGGTTTCTCGACCATATCGCGGATTTTATAGACGCCGTCTTCGACTTCTTCGGCGTCAATCACACCGAAGCGCGAGATAGCCGCTCCCGCAATCTGCATCGTGCCTAAAACCGGCGCGTCGTACTTTTCATAAACCCGCATCATCTGTTCGAGGGCGGGCGTCTCCGCGTCCACCACGTCATCGGCGAGCATCACCGCGAACGGTTCATCGCCGACCAAATCTTTCGCCTGCAAAATCGCATGACCCAAACCGAGAGCCTCCTTCTGGCGGACATAACAAACTCTCGCCATCTCGGTTATCGCGCGCACGCCTTCGAGTGCTTCAAGCTTGCCGCGCTCACGCAAAAGCTGTTCGAGTTCAAACGAAATGTCGAAGTGGTCTTCAATCGCCGTCTTGCCGCGACCCGTGACGATGATGACCGACTCGATGCCGGACGCGACGGCTTCTTCGACCGCGTATTGAATCAAAGGCTTATCAACAAGCGGCAACATCTCTTTCGGCGAAGCTTTCGTCGCGGGCAAGAAGCGAGTGCCGAGACCGGCGGCGGGAAACACGGCTTTACGAATTTTTTGTGACATAATCCCTTCTGGTAAATTTGAGATTTCAGATTTCAAATTTGAAATGCTCTTAAAAAGAACCTTCGCTTGACACGGGCGCGTGTGCGCGTTATAGCGTGACGCTCTGTTATAAACAATCGTTTTTACGGAAAGCCGAAACTCTTAACACACATCGGAGTATGTGAGCAAATGCTTGATTTGAACTATGTGCGCGCCAACCTTGACGGCGTGCGTCTCGCCCTCGACGCGCGCCGCTTTCCTGTGGAAGCACTCGAAGACTTTGCGCGCCTTGACGCGAAGCGGCGGGCGACGATTGCCGAATCCGACACGCTCAACGCAAACCGCAACACCGCGAGCCGCGAAATCGGCGCGTTGATGAAAGACGGCAAACGCGATGAAGCCGACAGGCGACGCCAAGAAGTCACACACCTCAAAGAACGCATCGCGGAACTCGACACGCGCCGCGACACCGCCGAAACAGGGATGCGCGAACTGCTTTCGACCGTTCCGAACATACCGCATGAGAGCGTGCCAATCGGCGCGGACGAATCCGCGAATTGGGAAGTGCGTCGTTGGGGAAGCCCGCCGGAATTTGATTTCACCCCGCGTGACCACGTTGAGCTTGGCGAGAAATTACAGATTCTGGATTTGGAGCGGGCGACCAAAATCAGCGGGGCGCGTTTCAACATACTCAAAGGCGCGGGGGCGCGGCTTGAACGCGCACTGGTTAATTTCATGCTCGATGTTCACACGCGCGAGCATGGTTACACGGAAATCCTGCCGCCGTTTATCGTCAACGAAGCTTCGTTATTCGGCACGGGACAGCTTCCGAAATTTGAAGCCGACCTGTTCAAACTCACCGACGAGCGCGGCTTGTATCTCATCCCGACGGCGGAAGTCCCGGTCACGAATCTTCACCGCGACGAAATCATGGACGCTTCCGATTTGCCCTTAAAGTGGACGGCATACAGCCCGTGCTTTCGCTCCGAAGCCGGAAGTCACGGGCGCGACACACGCGGTCTCATACGCCAACACCAATTCGAGAAAGTCGAACTCGTCAAATACACATTGCCCGAAAACTCTTTCGACGAACTCGAAACCCTGACCCGCGACGCCGAACGCATACTCCAACTTCTCGGTTTGCCACATCGCACCGTTCTACTTTCGACGGGCGACATGGGCTTTTCGGCGGCGAAGACTTACGACATTGAAGTTTGGATTCCAAGTCAAACCACCTTCCGCGAAATCTCGTCGTGTTCCAACTGCACCGACTTTCAAGCCCGCCGTGCCAACATCCGCTTTCGACGCGCGGGCGGCGCGAAGCCCGAATACGTTCACACCTTAAACGGTTCCGGCTTGGCGGTCGGGCGGACATGGCTGGCGATTTTAGAAAACTATCAACAAACCGACGGCTCGGTTTTAATCCCCGAAGCTTTACAGCCGTATATGAACAACTTGGAACGCATCGAAACCTGAATGAAGCTTTTTCGGAAACAGCGAAGTCAACGATACCGACGCGGAGACCGAGCGCGTGATGATTGAGTTGTGGCGCAAGGCTCCGGCGTGGCGCAAGATTCAGCAGGTGTTTGCACTGAATGCGATGCTTGATTCGTTGATGCGCGCGAACATCATCAAGCACAATCCGCACGCGGATGAAATGGAGATTCGGCGGCAACTTGCGAAACGTAAATTGCCGCCGGAGTTGTTTGCCGAAGTGTACGGCGCAGACGATGAAGGTGAAGTAAGGGAAGACGAAGCAGGATGATAACGAGGGCGGTCGGGATTAAGATTTACGTCGCGCACATTTTGAAATGGACAAAGAGAAGCAGCCTCATAAAATTATTTATGAGGCTGCTTCTGTAATAACCAAGTTTCTTACTTGATTTCCAAATCGAACGGCATCATCGCCACCGCTTCGCCGGGCTTCAATTTATCGAACACAGAGACATAACGAAGCGAGCGTTGGGCTTCTTTCGGCATCGCGTCAATCATGGTTTGACGTGCGGATGCGGCGCGGGTTTCGTCGGTCGTGTCGTTGCCCAAGAAAGATTCGAGGAAGGTTTTCGGGGTGGGGAACACGACGCGGCGCACCTCTTTGTCCGCCGGAATGTTTGCCAGCGATTTGGCGACTTGAATGGATTTCTCGAAGCCACCGATTTCGTCAACAAGCCCGCGTTCGAGTCCTTGCGCTCCAGTCCACACGCGCCCTTGCGCGATAGAGTTGATGTATTCGACATCGCGTGAGCGTCCGCGCGCGACTTTGGTGATAAAGGTTTGATAGAAATTCTGCACCATGTTCTCGAACACCTTTCGCTCATCGGGCGAGAAAGGTTGGTCTTCGCGCAACAGTCCGGCGTTCTTACCGCGCAAGACGTATTCGTTCGACACGCCGAGCCAATCATAGAGACCGCGTATCACGGGTTTGAAACTAAAGACGCCGATTGAACCCGTGATGGTCGAGGGTTGGGCGACGATTTTCGACGCGCTCATAGACATCTGATACGCGGCAGACGCGGCGACATCGCCCATCGAAACGACGACCGGCTTTTGTGCTTTACAGAGATTCACCGCGTGGTCAATCGCATCGCCCGCGATACCAGAACCGCCGCCGCTGTCAATTCGCAACACGACCGCGCGCACCGTTTTGTCATCGCGCGCGTCGTTTAGGGCTTTGATAACCGTGTCCGCACCGATAGTGCTGTTGCCGGATGTGCCGCTGTTGACCGTTCCCGCCGCGTAGATGACGGCGATGCGTTCGCCTTGATTTAAGTCGAGCGATTCGGGTGTGACGGCTTTGTATTTCGACGCCGCGACGGTGCGAAGTTTCTTTTCGTCCGTCTTGTTATCGTCGTAGTCGAGACGTTTGCGGAAGTCATCATCAACCTCGTCGCGGTACGCCACAGCGTCAATCAAGCGCGCGTCGCGTGCCTGCGCGGGTGATAAAGGAGCGTTGTCAATTAAGGTTCGCACGTCTTGCGCGGAGATGTTGCGCGTCTGCGCGATAGTGTCAATGTAGCGATTAAATTCTTCGTCGAGGATTGAATTGACGACTTCGCGGTGCGCGTCGGTCATCTGCTTTTCGGTCAGTTGGTCGGGAGCGTTTTTATACTTACCGATTTTGGCGACTTCCATTTGCACGCCCAATTTATCCAATGAACCGCGAAAGAACATTACATCGGCGGCAAGCCCGTTGATAAACAACAAGCCTTCAGGCAGCACAAAAATCTTATCGCACGCTGTCGCAAGGTAATACTCTTTGTTCGTGCCGAATTCGATGACGGCGTGAGCGGGCTTGCCCGACGTGCGAAAGTCGGCAAGGGCGTCGCGCAGTTCTTCGACTTTCGCCCACCCGGTTGATAGTAAATTTATCTTCAACATCACGCCGCCGATGCGCGCGTCCGCTTTGGCTTTGCGAAGTTGAAGCAGCACGTTCGTCAACGATTCATCGTCGCGGTTGAACAGTTTGGCGGCAAGCGGGTCATCGGCGACATAATCGGGAAGCGTGCCGCCGATATTGAAAACGACGACGCTCTTATCCGCGATAGTCGGTTCGTCGTCGCTAAACGCCGAGATGATGAGGGCGACGAGCAGCACGCCGACGACAAAGACGACGAGGGCGATGCCGGAAAGAATGAGAACGATTTTGCGTGTGCGTGACATTGGCATAAAACTTTGTGGTTAAAAGGAAATCAGAATTGTTCGAGATGTTACTTCGGGAGAATGCCCGAATCTTTCGTTAAGTACGTTGATGAATGACAAAAGGTTTGAGAGGTTAAAGGGTTAGTGTTAGTAAAACGGAGGTAAGCGGAGGCATAACGGAGTAGAACGGAGGATGAACAACGATAAGATTTTCTCCGCTTGCCTCCGTTTTACTCATTCTGTTTCCCTAAATCTATTTCACAATCCACCCGCCGCCGACGACTTCATCGCCCGTATAAAACACGGTTGCCTGTCCCGGCGTGACGGCGCGTTGCGGTTCGTCGAATATGACGCGCACGCGATTGTGCGGCAAAGTTTCGAGCGTCGCGGCGGCGGGCGTGTGGCGATAACGCACGCGGACTTCGGCACGCACCGCGTCTGACGGTTCATCGAACGCGACCCAGTTCACGCCCGCCGCGATAAACTCACGGCGCAAAAGTTCTTCTTCATTGCCGACGACGACGCGGTTGCGTTCACTGTCAATCCCGATGACGTAAAGCGGGAGCGTGCGCGTCGTCGCGGGCAGGACGTTTAAGCCGCGCCGTTGACCGATAGTGTAACGATGCGTGCCTTCGTGCGTGCCGAGGTGTTGCCCGCTTGTGTTGACGATTTCACCTTGCGCCGGAATGTCTGCGGTCTTGCCTTCCGCCGCAAGGTAACGGTCAATAAAGGCGGCGTAATTTCCGTCAGGGACGAAGCAGATTTCCTGTGATTCCGATTTTTCCGCGACGCTCAAATCGGCTTCGCGCGCCGCTTCGCGTGTTTCGGCTTTTGACATTTCACCAAGCGGAAACAGGGCGTGGGAAAGCTGTGCCTGCGTCAGTTCCCACAAAAAGTAGGTTTGATCTTTGCGTTCGTCGCGCCCGCGAAGAAGGCGATGACGATTGTTCGTTTCATCATGCACGACCCGTGCGTAATGTCCCGTCGCCACTTTTTCACAACCGAGACTACGCGCCAAACGGTCGAGCGACGCGAACTTCAAACGTGAATTGCACGCGACGCACGGAATCGGCGTCTCACCGTTTAGGTAACTGTTCACGAACGGTTGAACCACGTCGCGCTCAAAATCGTCTTCGAGATTAAGGACGTAGAACGGGAAACCCAATTCGCCCGCGACACGTCTGGCGTCGTACACATCATCGAGCGAACAACACCGCGACGGCAGAGGTTCGCCGTTCTCGTCAACATTTATCCCGCGCCGCTGATTCCAAAGCTGCATCGTAAAACCGACGAGTTCATGTCCTTCGGCTTTCAGTATCGCCGCCGCCGCGCTCGAATCCACGCCGCCACTCATTGCCACTGCGATTTTCATATCAGTGGTCAGTGGTCAGTGGTCGGTGGTCAGTAAAGAGAGAGTGAATAGTAAATAATGAATGGTAAATAGAAGAAGCCCGTTCTTTACTATTTACGATTCACTATTTACCTGCTTCCTACTGACCACTGACCACCGACCACTGACAATCCTTCCTTTGCCGCTACTATTTTACCGATGTTAAGATGCCCGTCATCACAGCCAAAGCTGCATTTTAAGACAAGCAGGGAAGCATACCGCAAAGCATCCTTATCTCAAATTTCGCGGGATGCCGGATTTCTAAATTTACATGAGCGAACAAGCCATCGAAGAATATACCGTCGCGGTCGAGCCGTTTTACCTTGCCGTCGGACAGGAAACGGAATTGTTTGAAGCCGCGAGCGCGGCGCGCCTGCCCGTGATGCTGAAAGGTCCGACGGGTTGCGGCAAAACGCGGTTCGTAGAATACATGGCGTGGCGGTTGAATCGCCCGCTTATCACCGTCGCGTGTCACGAAGATTTATCGGCGACGGATTTAGTCGGCAGATTTTTACTCGAAGGCGAAGAAACGATATGGCATGACGGACCCTTAACGGCGGCGGTGCGCGCGGGAGCGATTTGTTATCTCGATGAAGTCGTCGAAGCCCGCAAAGATACGGTCGTCATCATTCACCCCTTGACGGATGATCGCCGCCGTTTGCCGATTGAGAAGCGCGGCACGATTCTCGATGCGCCGCCCGGTTTTATGCTCGTCGTGTCATACAATCCGGGTTATCAATCTGTTCTCAAAGACTTGAAACAATCCACCCGCCAACGCTTCGTCGCGCTTGAGTTTGACTATCCACCGCCTGATTTAGAAACCGAAATCGTCGCCCGCGAAGGCGGGATAGATTTAAGCATGGCGCGTGACCTCGTTACTATCGGGCAGAAAATTCGCAACCTGCGCGGGCATGGCTTGGAAGAAGGCGTTTCGACGCGCCTCCTGATTTACGCCGCGCAACTCATCGCGGGCGGCATCGCTCCCGCACTCGCTGCCGAAACCGCACTCGCCACGCCGATAACCGATGACCGCGAACTTCAACGCAGCATCAAGGAAATCATCACGACCGTGATTTGAGATTGTGCCGCGTGCCATGACAAGCGAGAAGAATACATCTCCTTTGAAGAAGCGCGTGGACGGTGTGCGCGATGAACGGGGCGCGCCGTTTGAACCCGCCGTACAGGAGCGTTTGCGGACGTTGCGCGGTCTGACGGATCAGCGCACGTTCGTTCAACTCGCACGGGGTTTAAGCAAACTTCCGGTCGAGCGTTCGCGCGCGGCGTTGGAAGTCAGTACCGGAATCGCGGCGGCGAATTGGCGTTTGGCTCTGGATTTTTTGCGCGCCGTGCCGGAAGCGGGGCGAATTTTGGCGGCGGATGAATTGCGCCTGTGGGGTGAAATCGGGCGGCGCGTATCTCTGACGGACGCGGACAAGGGAACGGAGTTTTTCCGCTTCGGCGTCATGGATTTGGAAATCGTGCCGGAGCGTGCGCGCCCGTTCGTGTTCGAGGTCTGCGCGCGGCAGATGCGCCTGTCCGCTTCAATCGCGGTCGAGACTTTGCGCGGGGCGGGCGGTGTGGCGCGGGCGACGAACAAGTTTGAAACAAAGTTCGCGGAAGATTGGCTGATTGCGGTTTATCAAACGGCGTTGGAAGTTGCCAGACGTTCGGCGAAGCACAGCGCGGATTTTCTGTGCGCGACGCCCGATGCCGCGCGGCGTTTGAGTGAAGCAAGCTTGGATGAAGCCGGTGAGAAAGTCGCAAACTCAAGCATCGAACTCGCGCGCACGTTCGCGGTTTCGGCGGGCGGCATCGCGGCGGATTGGTGGGCGAGTTTAAGCGTGACGTTCGAGCGACTCGATGCCGCTTCGCGCTTAAAGTTAATCGAACATACGGAAACATTTTTGGGGCGCGGCGGGGCGGCGGGACTCGCGTTTTTCACGGCGGGCGGCGTCGTTTTGCGAATTGTTCCGGCGGCGTTCGATGAATGGATGCGATTGATGAATTTAATCGCGGCGAACGGCAATGCCGCACTCGTCGCGTTCGCACGTTTAACGCCCGCGTTTTTTGAAGGGTTCGCGCGTCCGAATATTGATGGCGCGCGGGCTACGGAAACGGCGTCGCGTGCTTTGCGTGTGACGTGTGAAGTCGCGGAAGTGGACGTTGAAAGCGCGATTGCGTGTTTCCGTTCGGCGCGCAATGCACTCGCGCAAAGTTCAATCGAAAACTTCGAGCGTTGGGCGCGTGAAGGCTTGACTCAAGAACGCGCCGACCGGACGAATGAGAAAATAGAATCGCGTGCGCGCCGCAGTTATTACGGTTTGGAGACGCGCGCGAGTCACGAAGCTTTACAGCACGACG
>JBGTMR010000377.1:0-1843 GCA_041743485.1 Pyrinomonadaceae bacterium | reverse complement strand
ATAGAACAGGGCTTCATGCGCGCGCTCAAGTGCGGCATCGGGCGGCAGACCGGAGAGTTCCGCCATCATCGAGACGAAGTGAATGCAGGTATCGCCGTGAATGAATGAATCGCGCTCCGGCATGTATCCGAGAGCGGCGCGTACATGTTTGGCTTCGGTGCGTATGTCGCGCCCGAAGATGCGCGCCGTACCCGACGAAGCGGGATGAAAGCCGAGCAGCGTGTGGATGAGCGTCGTCTTGCCCGCGCCGTTAGGTCCGAGCAAGCCCGTCGCGCGACCTTTGAGCGTGCCGCGCAAATCATCGAGAATTGTGCGCCCGCGAAAGCGAACGCTTAAACCGTCAAGTTCAATCGTGGGTATCATGCTTCACTACTTAACCGAAACCTGTGCAAATTAAAACTGTGTTGTCACCGCGTTAGCGGTGGGCGTGAATTTAGCCGTGCGTTTCAACGCACGGGAGAGAGGCGGTGACAACATGCGTCGTCGCGTCAGCGACGATTGAAACCGAGTCACCATTTATTCAATCGTCGCTGACGCGACGACGATTCGTTTTGACGTTTTCCGTGCGTTGAAACGCACGGCTAAATTCATTTGATCGCTACGCGACATTTATGCACAAGCTTCACTTAATCGGGCAGAGCGCATTCTCAAGCGGGGTCCGGTCGGCGGTTTTGAGCCGTCCGGGTTCATTGAAGACGAGTTTCTTTTCAATTTATAGACGGTCGTAGGCAGCATCTGCTTCGTTGTTCCATACCTGCTGGAAGGCGTCTTCCGACATCCGTGTTGCCGCCTGTACTAAGCGACGTTCGGCACGTTCGGCGATGAAGTCAACGAAGGTCTCGACCTCGCTGAGATGCTCCGGCGGCAGGTTTTTGATTTTCTCGATTAGAGTTTCAGCTTGCATATACTTGTGACACAGCAGTGAATTGATTTTCGTCAAAAGCGTAAAGGCTACTGTGTGTCGTAGCCTTTACGCTTTTGAAACTCTCAAGGTTCGATTTAAGGTTCAACTGTTCCCTGTTTTATCACATCGCTCATGCTGAACGAACTACCGGGAAGTCCGAGCAGCGTCGCGGGCGTGATACCGAAAGGAGCATCTTTGCTCGGCGCGTTGATAACGATGCGGTCGTCAAAGGCTTGGGCATAAGCGACCGTCGGAACGCGGGCGATGATGTCAGACGGACTCGGTTCGTTGTTATCGCCTCGACGTGTGCCGAAGCGTTTGGCGAACGGCGCGAGACTGTCGAAAGCACCGGCGAAGTTCTGGTAGAACAGTGCCGAGTAATTCGGGTCGCTGCCTTCAGGCAGAGCGGCGATGAAGCGCGGCGATTGACGCAAATTATCGCCCGAAGATTTCGTCTCTAAAGCCCGCGCGAGAAGAGCGCGGCTGGGGGCGGCGATGAAGTAACCTTCCGCGAATGTGTAGTTAAATTCGACGGGGAAACCCGCGCACTTAATGGCGTGATAGGTGTGACCGCCGAGTTCGCTGGTGACGAGTTCGATGTTCGGTTTGTTTGCCGCGCGAAGGCGTTCGTTGGCTTTGGCGACGAGGCGGGTCAGAGTCTCGTGAAGCTTCGCGGGTTGATAAACTTCGGCAATCAATTTCCACGAAGGAACGGGAAGCAGCGCGCCGTCTATGGCGAAGGCGAACTCGCCGCCCATCGTCGCGGCTAAGTCGTCGCGCAGGTTGACGCCGCTTTCATTTTGCGCGGTTTCGATTCCGGTTAAAGCTTCGGGTTCGACACTGCGAAGTGTGGCAAATAAATCGTCAACGATAGTCGCGGGTTGCTTGACGACGAACGCCGCCGCGAGATTCGCATCGCGTGAAATGAAATCGAGCGTA
>JBGTMR010000376.1:0-14409 GCA_041743485.1 Pyrinomonadaceae bacterium | reverse complement strand
TCGTAAGAACGTATGCCGATGGTCGTCGTTTCGGCAAACAACATCCGGCGCAAATCTTCGCTGCGATGCGTCTCGCACAAAATCGAAACCAACGTCGCGGGACGATTCTTCTTCATCTGAATCGCGGTGAAATAACAATCGAGCGCGCCCATTTTGAAAGCCTGCTCCATCACGAAACCAATGACTTGCGGCGATGCGTCATCAATGTTCGTCTCAAGCATCGTCAAGTGTTCGATAGTTCCGTGAGTGCGGTGTTCCGTGTATTCGGCATCGTGTGCGTCGTTCGTCGTCTCACCGATGATGACGCGAAGCACGTTCGGGAAGCGCGGATAATCACGGTTGCCCGCTCCGTATCCCGCGCTCTCAATTCGCATCGCGGGCAGCGCGCCGTATTCTTCGCACAACGTGCTGATAATCGCCGCGCCCGTCGGCGTCAATAATTCCCCCGTGATGTCGTTGGCATAAACGGACGCGCCGCGCATCAATTCGACGACGGCGGGAGGCGGTACGGGATACAGCCCGTGCGCCATCTCGACGCTGCCTTTGCCCGTGTTGAGCGCAGACGAAACGAAGCGTTCAATGCCAAGCAATTCAAATCCGATGCACGCTCCAACGATGTCAATAATCGCATCGAGCGCGCCGACTTCGTGAAAGTGAATTTTCTCGACGGGTTCGTTATGGACACGGGCTTCGGCTTCGGCAAGGCGCGTGAAAATCTTTATCGCGCGCTCTTTAATCGAATCGGGCAAGCGTGAATCGTTGATGATTTTGGCGATGTCTTTTAAGTGACGATGCTTGTGTTCGTGCGGAATGCGAACGCGCGCTTTCGTCGCGCCGATGCCGGAACGATTCACGGTTTCAAATTCGACCGCAAAATCGGCAACGTCGAGCAGCTTCAATTTTTCAATCAAAACATCGGGCGCGACGCCCGCCGCGACGAGTGCGCCGAGAATCATATCGCCGCTCGCTCCGGCGAAACCATCGAAATAAAGCGTTTTCATGTATGCCCTTTATAGGTTGAAAAGTAATGCGAATCAAGGATTAAGTATGCCCTGTCTTTAGCTGCGGCAGCAGCGATAAGACGGTAGCCCACAGTGAAGCGAAGCGTAACTGTGGGAAGCATGTAGATAGAGACGCCAAGCTACGGCAGTAGCGGCAGAAATCAGGCGCAAAGCGATTGCTCTTAGAAATCATTATCTGATGATGTCCTCATCCGGCTATCTTACGCTGCTACCGCAGCTGGAAATCTTGGTATCGCTTAAACCCACAGTTACGCTTCGCTTCACTGTGGGTTACCCTCTTGCCGCTACTCCGTAGCTAAGGAACATGGCAACCTTAGTCCTTGCTCTCGATTCGCATAAGTAAGTTGATAAGCTGACGATTTATCGTGGCGGATCAACGTCTGATGACCCGTTGGCTTACCGTGTCCAAGTGATTTGTGTGAAGCCGCGAATGGTAACAGAGCGACGGGCGGAAGTGTCAAGAAACCTTCGCAGGCGGTTTAGCCTTCCGCCGGACGACTAAGTTATACTCCCGCGTTCAAATCAAATCGAAATATACATCCGTGTCTTAACCACAAGACTCGTTAGACAGAAAGAGTTATCAGCTTTGAAGTTGATTAAATTGCAAACGTCTTTGCGTGAACGTGTCGCCCAAACCGCACAAGCGAAATTCGGCGTCACGCTCGATTCCGTGCCGTCTGAAACGCCGCCGCGCACCGCACTCGGTGACCTCGCTTTCCCCGTCGCGTTCGACCTTGCGCGCCGCATCAAGCAAGCGACAGGTGAAAAGAAGAACCCGCGTGCGATTGCCGATGAACTCGCGGAAGATTTACGACTGATGCCTTACGTCGCCCGCGCCGAAGTCGCCGGAGCGGGTTACATCAACGTCTTTTATGACCGCGCGACGTTGCTTATCGAAGCCGCGATTGATGAGAGCGCGAACGATTCACAAACTCACGCCGCGCACCATTCATCGAAGAAAAGCATTATCGAACACACCAACATCAACCCGAACAAAGCCGCGCACATAGGGCATCTTCGCAACGCCGTACTCGGTGATACGTTCGTGCGCTTGCTTCGCGCGGCGGGTGAAACCGTCGAAGTTCAAAACTACATTGACAACACGGGCGTGCAGGTTGCCGATGTCGTCGTCGGGTTTATGCACGTCGAAAACATGACGCTCGACGATGTGAAACGTGTGGATGCGACTTTGCCACCCGACACGCCTTTTGATTATTACTGCTGGGATTTGTACGCCCGCGTCGGCTTGTACTATCGCGGCGGAACAAGCGACGGCGCGGAAATCGCGGAGCGTCTCGCCCTTCGCGCACGGGCTTTACATGACATCGAAGCGGGCGACAATCCGACTGCGAACCTCGCGGATTACGTCGCAACGCGCATCGTCGAACAGCACCTAAAGACAATGGCGCGGCTTGGCATTAAGTACGATGTGTTGCCGCGTGAATCGGAAATTCTGCATTTGAAATTTTGGGACAGCGCGTTTGAAAGATTGAAGGCAAGCGGGGCGGTGCGACTTGAAACGGAAGGTCGCCACGCCGGATGTTGGGTCATGCCGCTCGAAGCCCACGCTTCGACCGACGAACACGAAGCCGATAAAATCATCGTTCGTTCAAACGGCACGGTGACTTACGCGGGCAAAGACATCGCGTATCAATTATGGAAACTCGGCAGACTCGATAAGGATTTTTACTATCGTCCGTTCTTCTCTTTGCAAGAAAACGACGCTCATCAAGTATGGATGACGACAAGCGAACCGACGACGAACGATGCCCCGCGCTTCGGCAACGGCGAAGTGATTTATAACGTGATTGATTCGCGCCAATCTTATACGCAAGATGTCGTCAAGCGCGGCGTCGCGGCGGTCGCGCCGGAAATCGGTCAGGCGGCGAGCATCCATCTCTCTTATGAAATGGTCGCGCTCTCGCCTGCCGCGTGCGAAGAACTCGGCTTGACGTTGAGCGACACAGACAAAGCGCGCCCCTATATCGAGATGAGCGGGCGCAAAGGCTTGGGCGTCAAAGCCGATGATTTGATTGACCGCCTCGAAGCCAAAACTTACAGCGAAACATCCGCCCGCAATCCCGAAACACCGGAGGATGAACGACGCACAACCGCGCACAAAGTCGCCATCGGCGCGCTTCGTTATTTCCTGCTCAAGTGGACGCGCAACTCGGTTATCGCGTTCGACTTCACCGAAGCACTTTCACTAAAAGGTGAGACGGGACCTTATTGTCAGTATGCCGCGATACGCGCCAATTCCCTGTTTCGCAAACTTGACGCCGACGCCATCCATCACGCGCGAACTTTGCTAATACAAGCAAACGATGATGACGCGCTTAAAGAAAAGTTCGCGGCGCACATCAATAATGAAAACGGCACAGACCTTTGGACTTTGTGGTCACTCGCGGCGCGACTTGATGAAGTCATTGAGATTTGTGTTCGCACACACGAACCGACGCATCTCGCCAAGTACGCTTTCGAGTTGGCGCAAGGCTTCAATGCGTTTTACGACAACAAGCAGAACCGCGTGCTTGAGGAATCGGACGAAGCCCGCCGCACATTGTTAATCACCGTCGCCGCATACACACGCGCCCAACTCACACGCGCCCTTGCGACGCTCGGCATAGATGTTCCGACACGAATGTAATAAGGGGTTATCCGAAGTCGAAACACTTTTCCGTCCCGTCAGGGACGATTGAAAATAGCCCAGCGATTCATCGCTGGGGACACGCAAACGAACAACGATTTCAGTCCCATAGGGACGGCTGAAGTCGCATTCTTTCAGCCGTCCCTACGGGACTTGGGACTATGTTGCGATTGATTCCCAGCGATGAATCGCTGGGCTACTATCATGAAGTCCCTGACGGGACAATGAAAAGCAACCCGGCTTCATGACTCATGAAGAATGGTTTTCGTGGTTATATTTTGAGGAGTTGAATTGTTATGTTGATTGTCATGAAGCACGACGCGAGCGAAGCGGATGTCGCGGGAGTCGTTCACGTTATCGAAGAAATGGGTTACACCGCGCACGCGGTCGCCAGTCCCAACCGTACCGCCATCGGCATCACCGGCAATCAAACGTCAATAGATTCGTCGCGCTTTATGTATCTTTCCGGCGTCGCCGATACGATTCGCGTCACCAAACCTTATAAGTTGACGACGCTTGATTTTCATCCCGAAAAGACCGTCGTCCGCGTCGGCACGGAAGCGAATGCCCCGACCATCGGCGGCGACGAACTCGCCATCATCGCCGGACCCTGTGCCGTCGAATCTCACGCGCAAGCCTTCGCCATCGCCGCCGTCGTCAAGAAAAGCGGTGCGCGTTTCTTTCGCGCCGGAGCGTACAAACCGCGCACTTCCCCATATGCGTTTCAAGGTATGGGCGAAGAGGGTTTGCGTATTCTCGCGGAAGTGCGCGAAGCATTCGACTTGAAAATCGTGACCGAAGCGATGAATGAAGCCCAAGTTGATTTGGTCGAACAGTACGGCGACATGATTCAAATCGGGGCGCGCAACATGCAAAACTTTCCTTTGCTTCGGCGCGTCGGACGTTCTCATCTGCCCGTGTTGTTGAAGCGAGGCATGGCGGCGACCTTCGATGAACTTCTCTCAGCCGCCGAATACATTCTCGCCGAAGGTAATCAAAATCTCGCGTTGTGCGAACGCGGCATACGCACCTTCACGCAGCACACGCGCAACACGCTCGACCTCGCGGTCGTTCCCGCTTTGCGTCGTATTTCGCACTTGCCGATTATCGTTGACCCGTCGCACGGCACGGGGAAAAGCTACATGGTCGCGGCACTCGCCCGCGCGGGCGTCGCGGTCGGCGCGGACGGACTGATGATTGAAGTCCATGACCATCCCGACCACGCCCTTTCCGACGGTTCGCAAGCTTTGACCGTCCCCGATTATGAACGCGCGATAACCGAAGTGCGCGCGATTCACGAGGCGTTGATGCCCGTCGCTGTGGCATAAGTCGGCGCATGACATTACTTCGCGTTTCTATTTCCGCTTAAATGGAGAACCTAACCCACGATGAACCGTCGCCGCTTTTTGCACACAGGCGTCATGGCGGGCGCGATGCTCACCGCTTCACGCGCTCACGCCCGTCAACCTTTTAATTTTTCCCAATCATCTTCTATGTCTGCAAAATTTGAATTAGAAGAAGCGACCGTCGCGGATTTGCAAAGCGGTATGGCTAACGGCAAATACACCGCGCGCCGCATCGTTGAACAATATCTCGCCCGCATCGAAGCCGTTGATAAAGGCGCGGCTGGACTCAATTCGGTTATCGAACTCAACCCCGACGCCCTCGACATCGCCGACACACTCGACCGCGAACGACGTGCGGGGCGCGTGCGCGGCAAGCTTCACGGCATCCCCGTTCTGCTCAAAGACAACATAGACACGCACGACAAAATGACGACGACCGCCGGTTCGCTTGCCCTCGAAGGTTCTATCCCGTTGCGCGATGCGTTTATCGTCGAACGCTTGCGAGCGGCGGGGTGCGTCATCATCGGCAAAACCAATTTGAGCGAGTGGGCTAATTTTCGTTCGACGCGCTCATCGAGCGGGTGGAGCGGGCGCGGCGGACAGACGCATAATCCTTATGCGCTTGACCGCAATCCGTGCGGTTCGAGTTCCGGTTCGGGTGTGAGCGTGGCGGCTAATCTTTGCGCCCTCGCGGTCGGTACGGAAACCGACGGCTCGATTGTCTGTCCGTCGTCGGCAAACGGCATCGTCGGTATCAAACCGACCGTCGGCTTGGTCAGTCGTTCCGGCATCATCCCGATTTCACATTCTCAAGACACCGCCGGAGCGATGACGCGCACCGTCACCGATGCCGCGATTATGCTCGGCGCGATGACGGGCGTTGATTCGCGCGACGCAGTGACGCGCAACAGTCGCGGCAAGTCGCACACGGATTACACACGCTTCCTCGACGCGCAAGGTTTGCGCGGTGCGCGCGTCGGCGTCTTGCGTAAAGCATTCGGCTTCAATCCCGATGTTGATAAATTGATGGAAGACTCGGTTAGTGCGATGAAGGGCGCGGGGGCAATCATCATTGACCCGGTGGCGATTGAAACGGCGAGCAAGTTAGGCGATTCGGAACTGGAAGTTTTGTTGTACGAATTCAAAGACGGTCTTAACAAGTATCTCTCCACGCTCGGTGCAAATGCGCCGATGAAAACCCTCAAAGACATCATCGAATTTAATGAACGCGAAAAGGCGCGTGAGATGCCCTACTTCGGGCAGGAACTTTTCTTGCGCGCTCAGGCGAAAGGCGATTTGAACAGTCGTGAATACAAACTCGCCCTCGCCAAAAATCTTCGTCTCTCGCGCACGCTCGGCATTGACGCGACGATGACGAAACACAAACTCGACGCGATTGTCGCCCCGACGGGAAGCCCCGCGTGGACAACGGATTTAGTAAACGGCGACCATTTTTCCGGCGGCAGTTCGACTCCCGCCGCCGTCGCCGGATACCCGAACATCAATGTTCCCGCCGGGTTCGTGTTCGGCTTGCCAATCGGCATCTCGTTCTTCGGGCGCGCGTACAGCGAACCAATGCTTATCAAACTCGCATACTCGTATGAACAGGCGACCAAACATCGCCGCGCCCCGCGTCTTTTAACTCAAGCCGATTTGAATGCGAAAGTTTGAGGAAAAAAGGAAACCTCGCGGCTGTGAAAGTGTATGACCTTGTGGTGATTGGCGGCGGCAGCGCGGGACTCGTCGCGGCGGCGGGCGCGGCGCATCTCGGCGCGCGTGTTTTGCTGATTGAAAAGAAGGCTCTCGGCGGCGATTGTCTTTATACGGGCTGCGTGCCGTCGAAAGCTTTGATTCGTTCGGCACGCTTCGCAAACGATGTGCGACACGCCGAAACACTCGGCTTCGCCGCTTCAAAATTACAATTCAAAGATGATGACTTTGCCTCCATCACACGCCGCGTCCGGCGCGTCATCGAACAGGTCGGAGAACACGACGCACCGGAACGCTTCGAGAAAATGGGCGTCGAAATTCTGTTCGGCACGCCGCGCTTCGTCTCGCCGCACGAAATCGAAGTCACTCCGCGAGACGGCGACACGACGCAAATCATCAAAGCGAAACGCTTTTGCATTGCGACGGGTTCGCGCCCCCGTGTGCCGGACATCGAAGGCTTGGCGGCGGCGAAGTTTCTGACGAATGAAAACATCTTCGAGGTCACAAAACTTCCCGGCACATTTGCCGTTATCGGCGGCGGCGCAATCGGGCTTGAAATGGGACAGGCTTTCGCGCGCTTAGGCAGTCGGGTCACAATCATTCATCATGGTTCGCGTCTGCTTGAAAAAGAGGACGAGGAAGTTTCCCGTTTTATCGAACGAGCGATACGCGCGGAGAACATCAGGGTTGAATTAAATTCGCAAGTCACGCGGGTGCGCGTCGCGGGTGAACGAAAATCTCTTTCCGTCGAACATCAGGACACGACACGCGAAATCGTCGCCGATGAAATTCTCGTCGCCACCGGACGCCGCCCGAATCTCGAAAACTTGAACTTGGAAGCGGCGGGAGTAAAGTTCGATGAACATCGAATCATCACCGACGAATACCTACGCACCGCGCAAAAACATATCTTCGCGGCGGGCGACATCACAGGGCATTATCAATTCACGCACACCGCCGCCTACGAAGCTTCGGTCGTCGTTCGCAATGCGTTTCTGTTTTTCCCTCTAATGCAAAAACTGGATTTTCGCGTCATCCCGTGGACGACGTTCATTGACCCGGAAGTCGCCCGCGTCGGCTTGACCGAAACCGAAGCCCGCGAAAAGTACGGCGAGGCGATGTGCGTTTATCGCACCGAATATACCGAGAACGACCGCGCGCACGCCGAAGAAGCGACACAAGGTTTTGTGAAAATCATTTGTCGTGGACGAAAAAGCGAAATCATCGGAGCGCATATCGTCGGGGCTTCCGCCGGAGAGTTGATACATGAAATCGTCTTGGCGATGAAACAGGGGCTTTCAGTTTCGGACTTAGGCAGCATGATGCATGTCTATCCGACGCTCTCTCAAGTCACACAACAAGCCGGACTCAACGCCGTGCTTGATAATCTCGCACGCCTTCGCAAGCCGCTTTCGTATTACTTAAAACTCTGGCGTTGATTCGCTTTTGACGCGCGCACCGGATGATACCAACGCCCTAAACGATTCGGACTGACTCCGCACCAGAACAGAATTTGCAGCCACGCCCAACGCGCAAACGTCAAAGGAAAGCTTCGACCTTCAAAACGTCGTGATGATGTGACGACCGTAACCGGCAAATAAATCATCTTCCCTACACGACGCACGCGCCACACGAAATCGAGGTCTTCAAAAATCGGGTACGGTCGAAAACCTCCGACGCGCCGATAAACATTACGCCTGACGAAAATCCCCGAATCGCCGTAACACAAACCCATAACGCGAAGTCGCGGGTACAGCCACGTCATAAATCGCGCCGCGCGACTCTCGCCGTCGAAACTTATCACGCAGTTCCCGCCGACGATTTCTTGTTCGTCAAGCGAAATAACGATGCGTTCGACGGCATCATCGGGCGGCAACGTATCGGCGTGCAGAAACCACAAAACATCCCCGCCCGCCGCACACGCTCCCCTGTGCATCTGCGCTCCGCGTCCGCGCTCATCGCTCGCTATAACCTTGACTCCACATTCGCGCGCCCGTTCAACCGTCTCATCCGTGCTGCCGCCGTCAACGACGATGATTTCAAAGTCTCCACGCAAACGCGCGAGACGTTCAAGCGTGCCGCCGATTGATTCGGCTTCATTATAAGTCGGGATGATGATTGAAAGTTTCACGATTTCTCTGAACTCGCTTCGCCTGTTCGATTGATAGTACAGAGCTGAACGGACGGCGGACGCGAACGTGATAAGATTTGCTTTATGAATATAGAGGCTCAGCAATGAATTTATTTGAACGTATCACAATCAAACCTGACATTTGTCACGGCAAACCGACAATTCGCGGACTGCGTTATCCGGTCGAAATGATTCTCGAACTACTTAGTTCTGGAATGACGCCGGACGAGATTTTATTAGATTATGAAGACCTTGAGCGTGAAGATATTTTCGCTGCGTTGACGTTTGCTACTCGCTTGAGCCAAATCAAACGGGTTGAGTTAGCGACGGTATGAAGTTTCTGATTGACGCACAACTTCCGCAACGATTGGCTGTTTGGTTGAATGAGACAGGCTTCGATGCGGTTCACACTTTAGATTTGCCGCTTGGTAATCGCACGTCCGACATTTTGATTAACGAAATTTCCGTTATCGAACAACGGATGGTAGCGACGAAGGATGCAGACTTTGTTGATTCGTTTATCTTGCAGCAGAAACCTTGGAAGCTGATGTTGATTTCGACCGGAAATATAAGCAATGCGGAACTTGAAAAGTTGTTCGAGATGAACATCGAAAAGCTGAAAGAAGTGTTTGACGCGGGTTTCAAGTTTGTCGAGTTGAGTCGAACCGCGATTATTGTCCACAGTTAGCGGCGCGTTGAATAAGCCAATGGAACTACTCGTTCACAATTTTAATATGCGCGAAGCTAAAGCAGCATGAACCAACCCGCGACGGATGAACACCTCGAAGTATGTTCAAGTCATACCGACTCCGATTTGCTTCGCGTCGCGCGCGTTCCGAACGAGTTGACCATCGCGTCTTTCAACATACGTTATGCCGTCGGTTCGTTTCTGATTTCCGGTAGCTATCTGCGTCGTCTCGGCTTGACGCTGCCCGTTCGTCGTCCCGCACTCGTCGCCAAACATTTAATTCGCGCCGCGCGCGATTTCAACACGCCAAGACGGATGCCCGCCCCCGACATCATCGCTTTACAGGAAGCCGACAAACACACACGCCGCGCCGGACGGCATCACATCGCACGCGAACTCGCCGCGTCGCTTAATATGAATTACGCCCACGCCGAATCCATACTGCCGCGCACGGCTTCCGTCGAACCGAAACGCTGGTGGTTAGATTTTGAAGAAGCTATTGAACCCGACGACGCGGGCGATACCGGAGTCGCAAATTTAAGCCGCGCCGCCTTTCTCAAATCGGAACGCTTGGCTCTGCCATGGACGGATTGCGCGTGGCGTCCGCGCACCGGAATCTATTCGATGTTCAAGCTTGGGGCGTCGCGGCTTCATCTCTATAACGCGCACATTGACACGCACGCTTCGATTGAAAACCAACTCGCGCAACATCGCTTCATACTCGACCACGCCGCCAACGCGACACGCGACACGCCCGCCGACGCGGTAATCTTCGTTGGCGACTTCAACACGCTCAACCGCGCGGCATGTGATGCGATGCGCCTCTTGCTTGAAAGTCATAATTTCACGACGCCGTTTCCAACCGGCACGACGACATGGCGCGCGGGTTTCATTCGCTTGCATACGGATTGGATTTTCACACGCAATCTGAAAGTCAAAGCTTACGGAACTCGTCGGTGGCTCGGCGTGTCCGACCATTATCCGGTGTGGGTCACGATTGACACCGACGGCATCGGTTAAACTTCCTTGCAGATACGATGAACGAAACGATTATCAGCAAACAGAATGAGCGTGTGCGTCATGCGCGCGCGATACGCGACGGGCGCGAAGAATCAGAACTCATCTTTATCGAAGGTTTGCGTTTATGTGAAGAAGCGGCACGGGCAAACGGATTACTTATCACCGAAGCCTTCCACACCGAACGCATTGAAGGTAACGAACGCGGGCGCGAATTACTCGAATCCATCGCTCATCGCGGAGTGCGTTCAACCCTCGTCAGCGATGAAGTTTTCGCTTCATTGAGCGATACGAAAACGCCGCAGGGTATCGCACTAATCGCGGCGCGTTCGCCGTCCGACTTTGAAAGTTTTAACGCGCGCATTAAATCTGAAAACGCGATTATCGTCGCTCTCAATGAAGTCAACAATCCGGCAAACGCGGGAAGCATCATGCGCGCGGCGGAAGCGGCGGGCGCGGCGGGCATCATCGCCACAACGCACACCGTCAATCTGTTTTCACCGAAAACCTTGCGCGGCGCGATGGGAGCGAGTTTCCGTTTGCCGTGTTGGACGGGCGCGACGCTCGCGGAACTCTCGCGTTTTTGTCGTGACCGAAATTATCGCACCGTGATGCTTGACACGAATGCTTCCGCGTCGTACCTCGAACTCGATTGGACGCTGCCGCGCGTCATCATCGTCGGACGTGAAGCGCGCGGCTTCGACGCGGGCGAACTCCTTACCGCCGACGATGTAATTTCCATTCCGATGAACGCTCCTGTGGAAAGCCTCAACGTCGCGCTCGCGCTCGGCATCGTCATGTATGAAGCCCGACGGCAACGCTCGAAGTTTTAGGTTTAATCAACCATTCAGCCAAATAAAAGTTTGCGAACTTACATCTAACCACCGTCTATCTTCTCCCGATACGGACATTTCAGTTAGAATGACTCCACTCCCTTTCGGCGCAAGCTTTCCCCACAAGTGACACCCGGACGCGCAAGCCTTTTTTGATTTGAAGCAAACCCGATTTCATCAAGCGAATTTATAAAATCATGTCTCAAGAGTCGAACAACAAATTGCCCGCGAAGAAAAACATTCCGGCTCTCCAACGCCCCCGCGATGAAGCGACGATAGAGCGATTGTTTCGTCGTATGTTTGAAGGAATGGGGGCGATTGTTGACCGTAGCGTCGGGCGCGAACCGTCCATAACAAACGCGGAAAGCAACCTTTCGACTTCCACTTTGATAAAGCGTATGAAGCGCGCGATTGACGAAGGCGTTCGTTTTGATTCGGAACTCGGCAAAGTCGCCCCGCATCTGATGCGTTTGAAAATCGAATGGGGGACACACGCCGAAGCCCCGCGCGATGTTCTCGCCGAACTCGAACACGAACTGCTCGCCGCCGCGATTGACCATATCAACGACAATCGCCTTCGCACGCTCGCCCCCGTGCAAATTGAAACGACCGTTGATATTTTCACGACCGGCATCGCCGTCGAACCGACTTTCGGTGAACACGAAGCGGAGTTAAATTCGCGCGCCGCGCAAGCCGCCTCCGCGCGTGAAGAGAAAGCGGCGAAATCAAATACCGGCGGCTTTCGTCCGCCGCTTAAAGAAACAGCCGCACAGAAAAACGATGTCACGGTTGAAGCCCGATTCACGATTAACGGCGATTCGCGTGACAAGCGTTTGCAATTTCAACCTGACGGGCGACGCATAAATGTCGGGCGCGCACTCGACAATGATTTAACGCTCGACCATCCGAGCGTTTCAAAAGTTCACGCCGCGATTCGTATGAACTCCGACGGCACTCTGATTCTCGCCGACACGGGTTCGACCAACGGCACGTTTATCAACGGGCGGCGCATCGCTTACGGCGAAGCCCGCACGATTGAAGCGGGCGATGTCGTCAGCTTCGGCGACGCGGAAGTCCGTTTTCGTAAGTTGTAAAAGTCCGGTTACTCAATCACTTTTGAAATTTCAATTCGAGATTTCAAATTTCAAATTTCAATTTTTAGTTTTACCGTTCTTCCAGCCTTAAATATGCTTTCGCTGATTCTTCAACAAACATTACAAGAGCGACAGCCCGCGCTTTTAAGTCTTATCTTCATGGGCGGAACGGCTCTGCTCGCCATCATACTTCTAGTTTCACTTGTTCGTTACGGATTAAACCGCGTGCGCCGTCGTTCCCTTGCGACGCAGGCGGGCGTCGCCGGAACGGACTTGCCCGATGAAGTGCGTGCGCGTCTCGGTACGACTTCGACCAATCGCGGTTTGAAAATCTTGCGCTGGGTGTTTGTTCTTCTCGCCGTGATGGTCTTTAGCGCGCACGTTTATTGGGCGCGTTACGCGGAAGAACGCAACGAGCGTTTTCAACAATTAAGCTACAAGGATTTGCGTAATCGGAGACTTTCGGAATCAACCCTGCGCGGTTGGATTCTCGACCGTTCCGGCAAATTGGAGAACGCTTTCGCTTCGTATCGCCGCGATGAACGCGGGCGCATCGTGCGTGATTATTCGATGCCCGAAGCGATGGCTCATATCTTAGGCAGTGAACGCGGCGAACCCGGATTCGAGCGCGCGATGTTCGGCATCACCAGCACACTCGCCCCCGAAGCTCTCGATGTCGTCCTCAATCGTGATGTCAAACAACAGGCAAACCGCGATGTGCGTTTGACTATCAGCCGCGAACTTCAACAAACCGCCGTTGACCAACTCAAAGGACGTAGCGGCGCGGTCGTCGCCATCAATCCGCAGACGGGCGAGATTTTGGCGATGTACAGCAATCCGTCGTACAACCTTGAACAGATTCAAGACGAAGCAACGTGGGTTCAACTCAACGCCGATGAACGCGACCGCCCGCTTGTCAATCGCGCTCTTAGCACATACTACATTCCCGGCTCGACCTTTAAGACCGTGACGATGATTGCCTCGTACCTCGCGGGAATGCAGGACGAAGAATTTCTATGCAGCGGCAACGGCTATTACGCGCAACCCGGAGCGCGTGTTATCTACGACGATCAAGGCGCGGCGGAAGTTCACGGGCGCATCGGCAATGACATCGCGTATCAAGTTTCGTGTAATCAGTTTTACGCGCAGATGGCGGTCAAATTGGGTCCCGAACGCATGAAGCAAGCCGCAAATCTTCTCGGCATCGGCGGCTATGATTCGCCGGAAGAAGCCTTACGCGGACGCCGCTTGCCGGAGATTTGGAACACCAGCGCGCCGAGCGTCGCCCGCGCTCTCGCCCCGCGCGAAGCGACCATCGTCACCAACCCGAAAATACGCCCTTACGACATCGCCTTAGAGGGTTTCGGGCAAGGCTACGCCGGACAGATGACGCCGCTTCAGATGGCACTCGCCGCCGCCGCGATTGGCAACATGGAGGGGAAATTGATGAAGATAAAACTCGAATACGACCGCCCGCCGGAAGTCTTTCATCAAGTCGTTTCCGCCGCCGCCGCCGCCGATATGCGCCGCATCATGGGACTCGTCACCGGCGGACCTCAAGGCACGGGACGCGGCGTGTTCGCACCCGTCAAAGCGGCGGGGATAAATAGTGGCGGCAAAACCGGAACGGCGCAAAAAGACGTTCCCGAATACGACCCCAAGACCGGAGAAATCAAGACGCGCATACGACAGGAAAAAGACCGACGCGGCAACGTGATACGCGAATATGAAGTTCCGATAATGTCGCCCGAACCGCGCGTGGACGGATGGTTTCTGGCAATCGCCCCTTTGGAGCGTCCGATGCTGGCAATCGCGGTTGTCGTCGAAGGCGGCGGATACGGTTCGCGTTCGGCGGGTCCGATTGCCGCCGCGATGGTGTTGAAAGCGAAAGAACTGAATCTGCTCGGCGACATCCCGAACA
>JBGTMR010000375.1:0-19813 GCA_041743485.1 Pyrinomonadaceae bacterium | reverse complement strand
ATATAGCGACGCTCAAACTCGCGGCGGTCTTCGCGGAAGTTATTCGTGAACGGAACTTCGAGCGAGTCCGCATCGGTAATGGTTGAAACTGCTTCGTTGTATTCCGCATTTGATTTCAGTACCTCGCCCGTCAAATCGTTTTCATTCAAGCTTCCGGCGCGTTGTGTGAGGTGCGCGGGTAAATCGAAATGCGTCAGTTCTTCGTCTTCGTCGGCGAGTATCGCGGCGCGTTCGATGAGGTTACGCAGTTCGCGTATGTTGCCCGGAAAATCGTGACGCATCAGCGTACCGAGGGCGGCGGGAGCGATGTGGCGCGGCGTGAGTCCGTAGCGTGTGACGGCGCGTTGCAAAAACAGTTCGGCGAGCGCGGGAATATCTTCGCGGCGGTCGCGCAAAGGCGGAACTTCAATCGTCACGACGCGCAGACGGTAAAACAGATCGGCGCGGAACTTACCCGTTGCGATTTCGCTTTCAAGGTCGCGGTGCGTCGCGCTGATGATGCGCGCGTCCACGTCAAGCGTTTCGCTGCCGCCGAGACGCTCAATGCTTTTCTCTTCCAGAGCGCGTAAAAGCTTCGCCTGTACGTTGATGCTCATGTCACCGATTTCATCAAGGAACAGCGTACCGCCGTCAGCCTGTTCAAACTTACCGCGCCGACGTGCCGCCGCGCCGGTGAACGCGCCTTTCTCATGCCCGAACAGTTCCGATTCGATTAGCTCCGAAGGAAGCGCGGCGCAGTTGACGGCGACGAATGCGCCGGGACGAGTTTTCATCGCGCGTTCGTGAATTTCGCGCGCGACGAGTTCCTTCCCTGTTCCCGATTCGCCGTAAATTAAAACGGTGGCATCGGTTTCGGCGACTTTATTTATCATCGAACGCACACGTTCAAGTTTTTGCGATTCGCCGATGAGCGAAGATTGTTTGTCCTCTTGCGTCTCGATACGGTCGTGAAGCAAACGATTTTCGCGGCGCAGATTTATCGTTTCGACGGCGTTTTTAATTATCAAACGCAGTTCGTCAATCTCGAAAGGTTTGGCGAGATAATCGTAAGCACCGCTTTTAATCGCCAGTGCCGCCGTGCGCTCCGAACCGTGCGCGGTGACGACGACGACGAGCGGAGCGCGTTCGAGAGAGCGCACTTCGGGGAGAAAATCCAAACCGCTTTCACCCGGCATATTCACATCAAGCAACATCAAATCGCACCGCGCGCTTTTCAACTGCGCGCGCGCTTCCGCGACATTCGCGGCTTCGAGAATCGTAAAGTTCAACGGCGCGAGAGCGCGACGCATTCCGTAGCGCACGGCTTCTTCGTCGTCAACAATCAATAATTTAATTTGCTTTTCCATAATGAGCCTTGTTCGATAAAGGTTAGTGAATTGAGTTTTTATAACGTCGGACGCGACGATATAACAAGGAAGAGAATTATCCACGAATCACACGAAAGAACACGAAGCAGCACGAATCAAAGAGAGACTTAATGTTCTTCCTATTACCCTTTACTTCCCTTCCGTCATTCAACAAGTTCTGACAATTTTCCCTTAGCCCTTATCAGACCCATAGCGGATTATCGTTTTATTGGTATTGTTACCTCAAACTTCGCGCCGTGATGCGGCGGTTCTCTTGTTTCAACGCGGATTGTGCCGCCGATTTCTTCGATGCGTTTTTTGACGATTGCCAAACCGAGTCCCGTTCCCTGTTGTTTGGTGGTGAAGAACGGTTGCCAGATGCGTTCGCGGTCACGGGCGGCGATGCCGTCGCCTTCATCCGTCACGGTTAAATGCAGTGCGTTATCGCTTTGTGTGGCGGCGATGGTGACGCGCCCTTGTGGGTGCGAAGCTTGAATCGCGTTCAGGATAAGGTTTGATAAGGCATCGCGGATTGCTGAAGCTGTGCGCCCGTCGAGTTCGATGTCGGCATCGCCGTCGAAGTGGAGACGAACGGCGTGGCGTTCGGCTTCGTGGTTAAACAGGCGGAGGATTCCCGATACCAGTTTATTCAAGTTGGATGCGGCTTCGGTGTAGGCGATGTGGCGCGTCCAGTCGAGCATTTGCGTGACACTGCGGTTGAGGCGGTTGGTTTCACCGATGATTAGTTTCAAGTCGCGCTCATAGACGGGCGGCAAGGTTTCGTCTTCGCTCATCACTTGGGCGATGGTTTTAATCGAAGACAAAGGGTTTTTGATTTCGTGAGCAACGGTCGCGGTCATGCGTCCGAGTTCCGCGAGACGTTCGCCGTGCGCGAGACGGCGTTCCAGTCGGACGTTCTCTTCAATCAGACGACATTCCTCAATCGCCAGTGAGACTTGCGCGGCGAGTACCGCGAGCGTGCGGTGCGTGTCGGCATCGAGGCTTGGCGCGTGAGCGGCGACGAGCATCGTGCCAAGCGGTTTATCGTCGTGGCTCAAAGGATACGCGATGTCATAGCCGTGACGTTTCAAATTTTCATCATCAACGAAGTTGTGTGTGAGATTTTCGGCGTCGCCCGTGTTGACGATAAAAGATGCGTCGCGCGCTTCGTCAAACTCATCTTCTTGTTTGTTGACAAGGAATTTCAAGGCTTTCAAATTAAGCGCGGCGATGGTGCGTTGTTCGACGAAGTGAAGCAGTTCGGGCAGTTGTTGATAGTGCGACGCGCGCGCGCTCAGACGGTTGATGACTTCACGATAGAGTTCGGTTTCGCGTCCGAATAGTTGTTGAAATTTACGGTCGAGCCAGTGGCGCAAAGGGGCTGCCGCGACCGCTAAAAGCAAAGTCAACAGGGTGACGACAACGCCGGGTCGCAACTCGTAGCGCGCGGTCAACCACGCCCCGACGACTTGCACGCCGTACAGATAAGCGACTAACACAACCACCGCGAAGGTCGCCGTCACCAAACTTTTTTCGATGATGAGTTCGAGGTAACGGTAGCGATAAATGTAATAAGCGAGCAATGCGGTCGGTAGCAGCGAGCCGAGATTGGCGAGAACTTGCAGGTACGCGCCGAATTCGGAGAGGCGTGTGATGTTCAGACCGTGTACGACAAAGACCGTTGCCGCGACGATGAGAAACGTCACCGCCAGCACGTTCATCATGCGGCGTTCGGTTTGGCTTTTCGTAAAACGAGCAATCAAAACATCCGTCGCCGCGACGATAACTAGAACGTAAGTCGCCCACAACGCGAACGCCTGAACGAAATCTAATTGCCATGCGAACACGTTGACGACGCGCAACTTCTCGAACATCGGAGCGTAGTCGCCAATCCAAATCCCCCTAATCGCAAACGGCAGAAACAGAAGCGTCGAGTATGAAAGCACGGCGCGCGTTTTCTCAAAGCGCGTCAAATCCCGCCCACGCACTTGCGCCCACAGAATCAGGTGAACGTGTAAGAGTAAAGAATATGCGACGGTGATTCCGGCGACGAGCAGTGTATCGGTAAGGCGTAAGGTGAGGCTTCGATTGCCGGTGGAAAACCCGAACAAAGTGTAAATCGTGTTGACTAAATTGCACCCGTGCCAGATGCCGATGACGAGTGCCAGCGCGCACAAGAGACGTTCGACATCAAGCCGCAGATTCTGAACTGTACCCGATATACTTTCATCTGACGCGGTGCGCTGTTGTTGCCACAATGCACCGCTTACCCACAGGTGCATCCACGCGCCGAGACTGTATCCGATGAGGGCAAGGACTTCGAGAAAGGTCATCGTCTTAGAACGTCGCTGCAAGATTGCAAAAGGCGCGAACGTAAGCAGCCCGGCGATTTACCACCGGGCTACTATGAATCAACGCTGATACGATTTATCACAAGATATGTAAGGAGGAATCAATCGTGCTTGTCGAACAGTCTCATACAACTAATTTTCGTTGCCCGTCGAAGCCGAAGACGTGGCGGCATTAACCGCAGCCGCGCGGGGAAAGATTGTGATTTCAACTCGCCGATTGCGCGCCCGTGTTGCGAGTGTGGTGTTGGCGGCGACGGGGCTACTTGTTCCCAAACCGTTTGCCTGAATGCGCGAGTTCTCGATTCCGCTTTGCGACATGCGAAACGCGACCGCGCGGGCGCGTTCGTCCGTCAACTGTTGTAAGGCATTGGCTTCACCGCGATTATCGGCAAAGGCTTCGACGATGATTCCGTAGTCGGGATTGGCGGCGAGAAGCGCGGCGAGAGGGTCGAGATTTGCCGTGACGGAAGTATTGAGTTGCGCGGTTCGCACGCCTGTAAAAATCGTGTCGGGCAGCACGACGGTCATACCGCGCGGCGTGTCGCGCACCGTTCCATAACGGCTCAGAGAGGCGCGCAGGTTTTCCATCGCGGCGCGTTGTTCCTGTTGGCGACGCGCTTCGGCGAGGCGTGCTTGTTCGGCTTGGCGTTCGCCTTCGATGCGTGCCAGTGAGAGGCGCGATTCTTCGGCGTTGGTTCTTATCGTCTGAATTTCTTCACGCAGACGCGCGACTTCGGAGCGTTGTTCGCGGATTTGTTCATTGGCGTTCGCTAAATCGCGCTCGGTCAATTCGCGTTCGCGTCGTGCAAGCGCAAGTTCGGCTTTAAGTCTTTCTACTTCACCAGCGGCGTCGGCGGCGGTGCGTTCGGCGTCGCGGACTTCGGCATCGCGGCGCGTCGTTTCTTCGAGCCGTTCACGCGCCGCGCGGCGTGCGACGGCGAGTTCTTCGGCGCGCACGCCAAGGCTTGTTGCATTACGCGCAAGTGCGTCAATTTCAGATTCCGGTTGTTTCAAACGCCACGCATTTTCCGCGTTTTCCAAATCGCTTTCCGCCTGTCGAAGTTCTTCCCTCGCATCGCGTCCCGCTCCGGCAAAGCGTGCGAGGTTGAGTGCCTGACGCGCTCCGAGAAGCGAGACCGGAGTTTTCGCGTAGTCGGCATCGGCGACTTCGGGTACGCGCGCCGTTTCGTAGTAGTCGCTTGAGTTGCCGATATACCTTACGTCAACCGTTGCAATGCCCGCGTTGCCGGGATTGACGGGCGGCAGATTTTCCAGCACGACGGCGCGACTCGGAGCGCGCACAAGGAAGTGCGGCTCGGCGGTGACGATAAGGGCGAAGGTCTGCAAGGGTGTCGTGACATCAATTTTCGTATTGAAGATGAAGCTGCCCGAACGCTTGATTTCACCTAAATTATCAATCCGCCCTTCGGGGGAAATCGCCCACAAAATATATGTCGTATAGGCTTCGCCGACTTCGCTGGCGCGCGGCATATTATCTATGTTCATCTCGACGCGCGTGTTGCGTCGTCCCGTGCGTTTGACTTTCGCTTCACCTTTAAGACGCGGTAGGCGCGTCGTACCGCGAAAGCGCACGTTGATGGTTTCATCGAGCGGGTAAGTGACGGCGACGGTTTGGCGTCCGGTATCCGATTGGCGCGCTCTTTCGGTTTGCGCGATGGATGAGACGGCAAGCATCAGCATCAAACACACACAAGGCATCAATCGCCACACAATTTTATTTTTTGCAAACTTCATAATTATCAATCCTTTGATTGCGGGTAAAATGACGAACTCCCGAACTTGGAAGCGTTGTTGCCCGTTTAGAGTTGCGCGAGGCGAATCCACACAAATTTTACGGCAGACCCATTAGACCTCTTGCAAAAGTCGTCCCGTTAGGGACGGTTGATTTTAGCCCAGCGATTTATCGCTGGGTGCAGGATGAACAAAATTATCTTGTCCCGTAGGGACAATTGAAAACCCGGTCAGTCGTCCCTACGGGACTGGAGAAATTTCCGACATCGCTCCCAGCGATAAATCGCTGGGCTATTGTCAGTTAGTCCCTTACGGGACTTTTGCAAGAGGTCTATTCAACCACAAATCACGTTTGACAGCGCACATCACTCTTGGTGTTCGCGGCGATAACGCACGATTCGCATTGAGAGGATTGCCAGCGCGAAACCCAGCAAGATATGTATAAACCCGCCGCTCCCACGCACGATGCCGACGAGCCACGCCGCCAGCAAAATCCCGATAATAATGTCGAACACATTAACGTTAATTTTCATCGTTCTAATTCAAGCCTTAAAGCGGCAGTTGATAAGCCCGCAGATTGACGCGCGACGCATCGTTGCCGACGATGTAAGCCTTCCGCGCGTTGCTTCCTGAAGGCGAGGCGATGATGAATTGTCGCGGTGCGTTTTTACCGTTGATTATCGTCGCGCGGTTCTTCTTTATGGTGGCGGCATTATTGACCGCTTCAATTCCGCGCCACACGATTTCGCCGTCGCGCCCGGACAGGGCGACGGCGAAATCGTCTTTGCCGGGAATCAGAACGTCCTGAATGCCGTCGCCGTTCGCGTCGGCAAGCGCGACACCCGCCGCGTCTCTCGCTTCATCGGATGACCACTTGATTTTTCCGTCCGTTAAATTAACCGCGACGATGCGATTGCGATTTGTGACGAACACGGCTTCGCGCACACCGTCATTCTCGAAATCAGTGACCGTGATTTCACCCTGCGGAGCGTCCGCTTCCATTGCCACACGCCACAAGGGTTCGAGCGTCACGCCGTCAAGCGCAACCAAGCCGCCTTCGACACCGACAAGCATGAGTTTCCTCATCGCTTTTTTATCACTCGTCACATTACTCGTCACGATGCGCGGCGAAGTCGTCAGCCGGGCGTCGAGTTTGATGATGCGTTCAATGTCGCCTTGCGTGTTGATGATGATTAAGCTGCCGTCTTCCAATGCGAGGATGACGCGATTTCCCGCCGTTTCATCTTTCATAACTTCGATTGCGCCGATGCTTGTTGCGGGTAAGGCGGTGCTGCCGATGATGCGCCCGTCGGTCGGGTCAAGCATTTTGAAAGTCGCGGGTTGCGCGGTGGTAATCAAGACTTCCGGCTTTCCGTCGCGGCTGATGTCAACGCTCGTTCCGGCGATTATTTTTCCCGCTACAACGGCGCGCCATAGTTCTCTGCCCGTCGCGCCTTCCAACAGACGCACGCCTTCATCAAACGCGACGACGACATTGGCTTTTTCCGCCTCGCCCTTGACGACAAACGGCGTCAGTCGGCTGACGCGCTCGCGGTCAATCGTTTCGCCGCGCAGCAGACGCGGTTTATAACGTGTCGTCCACAAAGGGATACCGCTTACGCCGTCAATCGCAAACACCGTTCCGTCGGCATTCGCGCCGACGACATCGAGACTCGCACTGGAGCGCAGCGCGGCGACGACGGGATGCAAGACTTCGCCCGTCGCAGTGCGCCAACCGGAGTTCGCGGAAGTTATCGTTGTCGGGTTGAGACTTTCGCGCGGCTCGGTGATGGTCGCGGTGGGTGTTTCGGTGTTCCTCATCGTCGTCGCTCCGGCGGCGACGCCGTTGGTCAGTGTCACGAGGTTGCGCCCCGAATACTCGCCGGTTTCTCCGGCTGCCGGAGCGACGCGCCAGAAGTATTCGCCGGAAGTTAAATCCGTGACGCGGTATTCCGAACCGACAACCGCGCGGTCTAAAATGATGTCGTCAAACTTTTCATCGCGCGCCACTTGCAAGCGGTAACGATTCACACCATTGCGCGCACTCCAACGCAACACGATTGACGATGCCGCGTTCTGATTTTGCGCGCTTGGTGCAACCTGTCCGGCGGTTTGCGCTCTCACGTCGGCGGCGATACAGATGAGCGCGACGGCAATCAAACAGCGGACTCGATAAAAGTTATTTGTCATAGATTTGATTTCGGATTCAAGCTCGAAACGATTTCAAGCGGCAAGTTTAAGATGCGGGAGATAATACACTCATCGAATTACGATTTTAATCATTACGCGGGATTTATGTCTCTAATTTGCTTCACGTCGAAGGTTGGCTCTGCCTTGACGGATTCGCGCGATGGTCAGTATATTTTTTCGCTGTCACACGCGCCACACTTTTTTCCATTCTAAATTCAAGCTTCCGTCCCCCTTTATGCGACTTACACGATGCAAGATTTCCGGCGACTGTTAAGGTATCTCAAACCGCACCGGTTGAAATTTGCCTTAGCGACGCTGGCGATGCTTGCCGGAGGCTTGTTGCAAAGTTTGACGATGTTGCTTATCGCTCCGATTGTCAATCGCGCTTTGAACATGAGCGGCGGCACATCACCGTCATCATCATCGCGCGTGTCAAGCTTTATAGATTTCGAGCGATACATTCCGTCCGACACGCTCGCGGCGTGGCGGACAATTTCGATTCTATTGCTTGTTTTCACGGTTGCCAAAGGCATCGCGGAATATCTGTCAACTTATCTGATGGCGAACGTCGGGCAATCCGCCGTCATAGATTTGCGCTCCGATTTGTACCGCCACCTGCTTCGCCAGTCCGCCGATTTTTACGAACGCCACCGCACGAATTATCTCGTCTCACGTCTCGTCACTTCCGCCGCCGCGATTGAGAACGCCATTACCGCAACCTTGCGCGACATCTTGCGCGAAGGTTGGCAGTTCATCGCTTTAATCACGACCGCGTTTTTCTTGTCTTGGCGGTTGACCTTGAGCATCTTCGTCATCGCTCCCGTCGTCGCCGTTATCACCGCGCGCTTCGGGCGGGCGATGCGCCGCCTTGCATCCGAGACGCAGACGGGCAGCCAGCAGTTGACCGACACCGCGCAGGAAGCTTTGTCGAACCACACGATTGTCAAAGCTTACAGTGCCGAAACGCGCGAACATTCGCGTTTCCAAACGGTTGCGAACAAGATATTTCGCGCCAATCTTCGCACCGCGAAACTCTCCGGCATCTCGCCGCCGACGATTGAGATTATCGGCGTCCTCGCCGTCATCGGGCTTCTCTTTTTAGGTCAACGCGAAATCGCGCTCAACCGGATTGATGCCGGACAATTTTTAACTTTCGTCGCCGTCATCTTCGCGGCTTACGACCCGATGCGGAAACTCTCGCGGCTTCATAACGCGATGGAACAGGCACTCGCCGCCGCGCGCCACGTCTGGGAAGTGATGGATGAAAACCGCGAACTGAACGAAAAACCCGATGCCGTTGCCCTCGAAGGTCTTCGAGACGGAATCGAACTGCGCGATGTGTCTTTCAAATATGCGAGCGACGAAGAAGACGAGACGCGCCCAATCCTAAAGCATGTCAATCTCCTGATTCCGGCTCATTCAATCGTCGCCCTCGTCGGCGAATCCGGCAGCGGCAAATCAACTTTGACGAAACTCATCCCGCGTTTTCACGACCCGTCATCGGGAGCGGTCTTGTGGGACGGCGTTGATTTGCGCGATGCACAAATCAAAACGCTTCGCCAAAACATCGCCGTCGTGACACAGGAAACCACGCTCTTTAACGAAAGCGTTCGATACAACATCACATACAGCCGACCGACCGCGACCACATCGGAAGTCGAACACGCCGCCCGCGTCGCCCTCGCGCATGACTTCATCACCGAACTCCCGAACGGTTACGACACGATTGTCGGTGAACGCGGTGTGTTTCTCTCCGGCGGTCAACGTCAAAGATTGGCAATCGCCCGCGCCGTGCTTGCCGATGCTCCGGTCTTGATTTTAGACGAAGCGACTTCCGCCCTCGATACGCAATCCGAACGCTTCGTGCAACAGGCTTTGACGAACCTGATGCGCGACCGCACGACCCTCGTCATCGCGCATCGTCTTTCAACCGTGCGTCAGGCGGATCGCATCGTTGTTATGCAACGTGGCGGCATCATCGAGAGCGGCACGCACGCCGAACTCATCAGTCGTCGCGGCGCGTACAAACATCTTTACGATTTACAGTTTGCCGATGAAGAGGCGGAACAGTGGTCAGTGGTCAATGAACAGTGACCAGTTAGAAAAAACAATGTGAATCAATAGTAGAAAACTTCATCTGCCCGTGCAATCCTAAGCTACGGAGTAGCGGCAAGATGGTAGCCCACAGTGAAGGCGTGAGCCGTAACTGTGGGTGAAAGGAAGCATCATTAAAAATCTTAGCTGCGGCAGCAGCGTAAGAAAATCTGATAAGCAAGCAGACTAAGGATTTCTGTCGCTACTGCCGTAGCTTGAAATCTTTGTTTTACGCTCTACCCACAGTTACGCTTCGCTTCACTGTGGGCTACCTTCTTGTCGCTGCTGCCGCAGCTAAAAGATAGTGCTTAGTTTCAACTCTTGATTCGCATAAACAATCACCGACCACTGACCACCGACCACTGACTACTGACCACTGACTACTGACCACTATGATTAAATCCATGACAGGTTTCGGGCGCGGGACAATCGCACAAGACAACTTCAGCGTCGCGGTTGATGTGAAGACGGTCAACAATCGTTTTCTCGATGTTCATCTGCGGTTGCCTTCCGAACTATCGAACCACGAACCCGCGATTCGCAATCGCATCAACGCGCGTCTGACACGCGGGCGCGTTGATGTCACGCTCACGATTGAACGCACGGGCGAAGTCGTTTATGAACTCAATCGTCCGCTTATCGGCGGCTACATTTCCGCCCTGCGTGCGATGCAACAGGAGTTTCAATTAAAGGGCGACCCCGACATCAATACCATGGCGCGCTTGCCCGGCATCATGCAGCCCTCGCGTGATGCGGGCGATACGGTCAACGCACAAATTGGTGCGGGCATCATTCAGGCGATTGATGCCGCGCTTGATGAACTCGATGCGATGCGCGCCCATGAAGGAGCGGCTTTGGCGACCGCGATGCTATCGCATGTCGCCGCGATTGAGAAACAACTACCCGTCATCGAAAGCATCGCGGGCAAACAGATTGATGTGCTTCGCGCGCGCCTTCATAAGAAAATCGAAGACATGCTTTCACGTTCGGCACTCGATGTCGCGTCGCTTGACGCCGGACGACTCGCGCAGGAAGTCGCATATCTTGCCGACCGCAGCGACATCACAGAGGAAATCGAACGCCTTCGCAGTCATCTCTCACAGTTTCAATTGACACTGAACAGCGACGGCGAAAAAGGCAAACGGCTCGATTTCTTATTGCAGGAATTTAATCGTGAAGCCAACACCATTCTTTCCAAATCAACGGTTGTCGAATGCAAAGAAGCGGCACTCGCCATCAAAGCCGACATCGAAAAGATTCGTGAACAGGTGCAGAATGTCGAGTGAAACGATTGATACAAACGATGCGGCGAGTGATTCCGGCGCGGGAATTTTAATCGTCGTCAGTTCACCTTCGGGCGGCGGCAAAGGCACGCTGATAAAGCGCGTGCTTCGCACCGTTGACGACTTAGGTTACTCAATATCGTGGACGACGCGCGAACCGCGCACAGGTGAAATTAACGGGCGCGAATACCATTTCACGACGCCGGATGAGTTCGAGCGTATGCGCGCGGGCGGCGAGTTTTTAGAATCGGCGAAAGTTCACAATCACTTTTACGGCACGGCATGGAGCGGACTCGAAGCGACGAAGGAAGGGCGCGATATAATTTTGGAAATTGATGTTCAGGGAGCCGCCGGCGTGCGTGCGCGTATCCCCGACGCGGTATCAATTTTTATCTTGCCGCCATCGTTCGATACACTCCGTGAACGACTGACCGCGCGGGCTTCCGAGACGCCGGACAATCTCGCCCTACGCTTAAAGAACGCCCGCGCCGAAGTCGAACATTATCGTGATTTTCAGTACGTGATACTCAATGATGAAGTCGAACGCGCCGCCGGAAAATTAGCAAGCATCATCACGGCGGAACGCGCCCGCGCCTCGCGTAACGCGCACGTTGCACGCCGTGTCCTCACGACATTTGGCGCAGACGGTAGTAAGGTGTAAGGCAACAAGATTTGAGCCTGTAACTTACACCTACCAAGCTTTAGTTTATACATAACAAAAACCGTTGAAACGATTGAAGGAGAATACTTAATGGCGAAGAAAGCAGAAGCGATTAAACCCGAAGAAATAATCGAAGCGACCGAAGAAATCAAAGCTGAACCGATTGATTCAAAATACCGCATGATTATCATTGCCGCCCAACGCAGCAAACAACTTCAACGCGGTGCGCGCCCGCGCGTTGACGAAGAAGCCCAAAAACACAAGAACACACGCATTGCCATCATGGAAGTTCAACAGGGCAAAGTCGGCTTCGAGATTCTCAAGAAAGCTTCTTAGTTTTCAAACAAACATATCGGCGAGTTATGGTTGGCGACATTACTGAAGACATTGTTTCCTTCAATGTTCCCCTTCTCCATAACTCGCCATTGTGTGTATTCCCTTGCCGCCGCGCGTGCTTCACACTCCGCCGGAATCGCAAGGTAAGCCGCCATGCGCGTCGCGGCATCACACCTTTTTTCCCGCCAAAGCGTCCTTAGGTAATCACCGATATAACCGCACACGAAACGCGCGAAACCATCGCGCTCGTACTGCACGACGTGCATCATTTCATGCACCAATAACTCTTCCGACACGACAAACTCACCACGTATCTCACGCTCGATACCACTCTCAACACGCGCCTCAACCTGTGACGGCGCAAGCAAAATGCGTCGCCCGACCGTGATGCCCGAAATCCGCAATCTTCCGGTCACAAACCTCGCCAGCGCATTCCTTTGGACACGCACAACAGGCAATCGCAACGTCGCATCATTCGTGAAGTGACGGAAAAATTCTTGAAGATGAAGTTCGGTATGCGCGGCGAGAAACATAAAAAGCAGTAGCCAGTAGCCGGAAGTCAGAAGCCGGAATGAAGGCAAGGAAGCGGCGGTTTGCTTCCATTCTGGCTTCTGGCTACTGACTCCCGGCTACTGCTTTTCACATTCCCTTGTATTCGGGTCCGCCGCCGCCTTCGGGTGTGACCCAGTTGATAATTTGGTAGGGATCCATGATGTCGCACGTTTTACAGTGAACGCAGTTGGTAGCGTTGATTTTCAATTCGCGTCTGCCGGTGCGCGCGTCGTCCGCCATTTCATACACGGCGGCGGGACAGAAGCGTTGACATGGGTTGCCGTATTCTTCGGCGCATCGCGTCGCGCAGATGTTGGTGTCCAAAACATGAAGGTGTGAAGGTTGGTCTTCATCGTGACTGACGGCGGCGTGATACACATCGGTTAGTTTATTAAACGTCAACTTGTTATCGAACTTGAGCGCGCCGTATCTTTGCGCCGGGTCGCCGCTCGTGTAGCCGTAATCCTTCAGTTGACGAAGCGCGACATGTCCGGGTTCGGTCGTCGTGCGGTCGAACAATCCCCACGAACGCCCGCCCGTAATCGTTTGAAGTCCGGCATTGACCATGCCCATCCAACGCCCCTGACTGAATCCGGCGTGAAAGTTTCTGACTTCCATCAGTTCGGCGAACATCCAACTTTCTTTGACGTGTGTTTCGTATTTTGAAAGTTGGCGCGATGAGTAATCCTCTGCCAGCAACGCATCGAAAATCGTTTCGGCGGCGAGCATACCGCTTTTAATCGCGGTGTGGATTCCCTTCAAGCGTTGTGAATTGAGGAAGCCCGCGCAATCTCCGGCAAGCAACACGCCGTCATGGAAAAGTTGCGGCATCGCGTGGAAACCGCCGGACGCGATGGTCTTCGCTCCGTAACGAATCATCTTTCCGCCTTCGAGAATGCTCTTGATGTACGGGTGCGTTTTATAAAGTTGAAATTCGGCGTGCGGGTCAATCAAAGGGTCACGATAATCAAGCCCCGTGACATAGCCGATAGAGACGACGTTGTTCTGCATTCCGTAAATCCAACCGCCGCCGTAAGTCTTGGTGTCGGATGGAAAGCCGAGTGTGTGCGTCACACGTCCGGCGCGAAAACGTCCTTCGGGAAGTTCCCAAATCTCTTTCACGCCGAGACTATAAACCTGCGGCTCGCGCCCGTTGTTGAGGTTGACGCGCTGCGATAATTCTTTTGTCAGCGAACCGCGCGAACCCTCGCCAAGCACCGTGACTTTCGCCATCAGGTCAACGCCGGGTTCGTAATTCGCCTTGCGCTTGCCGTGATGGTCAATGCCCTTGTCTCCGGTTCGCACGCCCGTCACGCAATCGTTTTCATCATAAAGCAGATGCGCGCCGGGAAATTCCGGGAAGATATTGACGCCCGCTTCTTCGCACTTCTCGCCAAGCCACGCGACAAGTTTATTAAGCGAAACGATAAGGTAATCGTGGTTTTTAAGCGGCGGCGGCGTGATGGGTGCTTTGATGTGGCGGTTCTTCGTCAGATATACGAATTCATCTTCGACGACGGGCGTATCAATCGGCGCGCCCTGTGCGGCAAAGTCCGGCATCAATTCTAGAAGGGCGCGCGGATCCATCACCGCTCCCGACAAGATATGCGACCCCAGACTTGAGCCTTTTTCAATCACACCGATTTCGATTTCACCGAGAGATTTACCCCGCCGAGTTCCCGCCGCAATCGCTTCGTTGTGTTCGCGCACGAGGCGCGCGAGATGAAATGCGCCGCTCAAATTCGCCGGACCCGCACCGACGAACACCACATCCATTTCCAAACTGTCGCGTTCCATTGAAAGTCCCCTTTAATTGTCTTGCGTTGAATCTATTTGACATCAAACACGCTAGAAACCACGATTTTCGATATATAAGGCGGTATCTGAATTTGCATAAAATGAATGGTGATTCATTTTTACAGCAGTATAGCAGAACCCGCGCGGGCTTGAATAAACGAAGGGCGCAATCGGCTGTTAGTCCGTTTGCGCCCTAATCGTCTCAGCTGAAACGCAGAAACACTACTTAGTTGTTTCTGTTGGTAGTCCCCATATTGCCATTCATGTTGCCGTTCATACGGTTCATGTTGCCGTTCATGTTGCCATTCATGTTGCCGTTCATCGAACCGCCCATGTTGCCGTTCATAGAGTTGCCGTTCATCATGTTGCCATTCATTGAACCGCCGCTCATGTTCATGTTGTTCGCGTTCATCATATTCATGTTGTTCGCGTTCATCGAGTTCATGTTGTTGGCGTTCATGTTGTTCGTGTTCTGCGCTGTGTCACAAGCCGCGCCGACTGAAGCTACGGCTGCAAGTGCGAGAATCGCAAAGGTACGTCGCATCGAATATCCTCCTGTACCCACTTATCATTGGGGTCAGATTGTTGGGGAGCAGTTTCGCGCGGGCTTCGTCAGACCCGTTCAGAATTCGAGTACAGACCGCGTAAGCTCAAAGTTAAAATCAACAGCCGTCGCCGTGTAGGTTTCAAAACAGAATGACGAAGCATCACCCGCCCTGAAGCACTTTTACATTAACGTGCCGTGTCGCCGTGAATTGTCAAATAAATATCTTTGACAATCAAGTCTCGACGGGCTAATTGCCGAAACAATTTTGCCTATCTGCACCCACACTTCCTTGTCGAAAATCCTGAAACTCGAACCGGGGTGCGCGTCGAAACAGGATGAAGTAACACGATAACGGACGCCGGGTCAAGAAGAGGAAGATAAATCGGGCGATTTTCTTTCTCGTGCGTTGGTGGAGTGCATTGCGGTTGGTGTGTTTATGCGCGTCGTAAATGCGGCTTTCGAGACAGATTGAAACATAGAACGGAACATGGTTTTGCCACTCCGGTTGAGAGTTCGGTATAATCCCGCTTCTTTAATCAACACCGAACCACAGAATTTTATTTTCCGCCGCGTCAGCGTGTGCATAAATCCTCTTGTTATGTTGAATGACGACTCTGCCAATGTTATGAACGAACTCAAAGTTAAACCGATGAAACCACGCGATGCCGTCGCCGGAGCAGACACCGCCGACACCCTTACGGAAGCAGACACGTCGGCTACGAAATCAGGTGTACGCAAGCAGACCGACTCCGCACAATCGGACACCACAAATTCCGATTTCGCACAAGACACATCACAAAATGATTCCGCTGGGCAAGACGTTGATTCGCAAGAACTTCGACAAGACCATGAACAACGCCGTCAAGAGCAGCAACAACGCATCGAAGATTTAGACCCGGAACTGCTAATCAAGTTGCTGCACGAAATGATTTTGATTCGTCGTTTTGAAGAAAAGGCGGCGGAAGCCTACACGGTCGGAAAAATCGGCGGCTTCTGCCACCTCTACATCGGACAGGAAGCCGTGTGCGTCGGTTCGATTTCCGCGCTCCGTCCCGATGATTACGTCATCACGAGTTACCGCGATCACGGACACGCGATTTCCAAAGGCATCTCGCCCGATGAAGTAATGGCGGAACTCTACGGCAAACGCGGCGGATGTTCGTCGGGCAAAGGCGGCTCGATGCACATGTTCTCGCGCGACGTGAATTTCTTAGGCGGTCACGGCATCGTCGGCGGTCAGATTCCGCTCGCCACAGGCGTCGCTTTCGCTTCCAAATATCGCAGTGAAGACCGCGTGGTGCTTTGTTATTTCGGTGAAGCGGCGGTTAATCAAGGTGCTTTCCACGAATCCTTGAACATGGCGCAGCTTTACAAACTGCCGTGCATCTACATCTGCGAAAACAATCAATACGGCATGGGAACTTCCCTCGCCCGCGCGATGTCCATGTCGGACGTTTCAAATAAAGCGTGCGCTTACGGCATGGCTTCGGAATTTGTTGACGGTATGGATATTCTCGCCGTGCGCCAGACAACGGAGCGCGCCGTTAAACGCGCCCGCGAAGAAAACTTGCCGACGCTCATCGAAGTTCGCACATATCGCTTTATGGGGCATTCGATGTCCGACCCCGGCAACTACCGCACACGCGCCGAAATTGAAAAATATCAAGAGCGTGACCCGATTAAACTTTTCACCGAAAACTTAAAAGAGAAGAACATCATTGACGACGCGCGGCTTAAAGAAATCGAAGCCGACGCCCGCGAAATCGCCGCCCAAAGCGTCAAGTTTGCCGAGACTTCACCCGAACCCGACGCGAAAGAATTATTCACAAATGTTTTGAAGTAGTGGTCAGGTGTCAGATGCTAGATGTTAGTAAGAATCCGTCCTCTACTAACATCTAGCATCTGACACCTGACATCTGCGACGGAGGTTGCACAAGTGGCTGTTATCACGATGCGCGAAGCTTTGAATCAAGCGATGCGCGAAGAAATGAAGCGAGACGAGAACGTGTTTTTGATGGGCGAAGAAGTCGCCGCGTATCAAGGCGCGTACAAAGTCTCAAAGGGTTTGCTTGACGAGTTCGGTGAGCGGCGCGTGATAGATTCGCCGATTACGGAACTCGGTTTCGCGGGCTTGGGCGTCGGGGCGGCGATGGTCGGGCTTCGTCCGATTATCGAGTTTATGACGTTTAACTTTTCGATGCTGGCGATTGACCAAGTTATCAATTCCGCCGCGAAGATGTTTTATATGTCGGGCGGGCAGTACAACATTCCGATTGTTTTTCGAGGTCCGAACGGCTCGGCTTTTCAAGTTTCAAGCCAGCACTCGCAAGCTTTGGAATCTTGGTACGCGCACTTTCCCGGCATCAAAGTCGTGATGCCGTCAACGCCCGCCGATGCCAAAGGCTTGCTCAAAAGCGCGATTCGTGACGAGAATCCCGTCATCTTCATGGAGCAGGAACGCATGTACGGTATCAAGGGCGAAGTCCCCGAAGACGCGGATTTCATCATCCCGCTCGGTAAAGCCGACGTGAAACGCGCGGGCAAAGACGCCACTATCGTCGCCCGTTCGATGATGGTTCCGGTGGCGATGCAGGCTGCCGAAAAGTTGGCGCAGGATGGCGTCGAAGTTGAGGTAATTGACCCGCGCACGATTCGCCCGCTCGATACGGAAACGATTATCAACTCGGTCAAGAAAACCAACCGCGTCGTGATCGTCGAAGAATCACACGCCTTCTGCGGAGTCGCGGCGGAACTCAGCGCGCAGATTAACGAACAGGCGTTCGATTATTTAGACGCTCCGGTCAAACGTCTCTCCGGCGTTGACGCTCCGATGCCTTACGCCAAAAACTTGGAAAAACTCGCGCTCCCCGACGTTGACCGTCTCATCGCGGCGGTGCGCGAAGTGGCTTATTTGGATTAGTGGTCAGTGGTCAGTGGTCAGTGGTCAGTGAAGAGAAAGTTTTTACTGACCACTGACCACTGACCACTGTTTCCGAAGGAAACAACTCGATTATGGCTACTCAAGTCGTGATGCCGAAGCTTTCTCCGACGATGGAGGAAGGGCAAATCTCGCGGTGGATGAAGAACGAAGGCGACACCGTTTCCGTCGGCGAAGGTCTCGCCGAGATTGATACCGACAAAGCGACGATGGAAGCTCAGGCTCTGGCTTCCGGCGTGCTTCGTAAAATCTTCGTCCAAGCCGGTGAATCCGTACCGCTCGGCGACATCATTGCGATTATCGCGGATGCCGACGAAGACATTTCCGAATTGCTCGGTCAAGCCGAATCGGGAACGGCGGCGGCGGAAAACAAAGCGGCGATGAAAGATGCGGTCGAAGCCGGACAGGACGGAGCGCAAACCGAACTCGCGCAAGTCGTCCCCGACGGCGCACGCACACAAGCCACGATTCGCGGCGAAGCGATTGACGGCGATACGGGCGGCGAAGCCGATTCATCGGACGCAAAGCAAGCTAAACAAGCTTCAACCGCCGATGTGCGTCCCAAAGAATCATCAAACAACGGCGCGGCAGCTTCGCCCCCGAACGCCTCGACGACTTCATCAAATGGCGCGAATGAACAAGACGGCGGGCGCATCATCATCTCGCCACTCGCGGCGCGCATGGCTGCCGAAGCCGGATTGAATCTGCAAACTCTACGCGGTTCGGGACCCAACGGGCGCATCGTCAAACGCGACATCGAAGAAGCGATGAACGCTCCGGCACAAGCCGCGACACAAGACACGGCGCAACCCGCACAACCCGAAACCGTTCAAGACCCGGAAGCAAAGGAAGCGAAAGCCGAACCGCAAACCGCGCCCGCACCGTCACAAATGCCCGCCGTGCAGGGTGCTTCCTCGTTCCGCGATGTGCCGAACACAGTCATGCGTCGCACCATTGCCACGCGCCTCACATCGTCCATCGGACCCGTGCCGCATTTCTTTTTGACGACTGAAATTGAAATGGATGCGGCAATGGAACTTCGTCGTCAACTCAACGAACTCGATGCTGAAATCAAAATCAGCATCAACGACATGATTATCAAAGTCGCGGCGGCGGCACTCATCAAACACCCGCAGGTCAACGCTTCATATCAAGACCAGACGACGCGCTATTATGACCAAGCCGACATCGGCGTCGCCGTCGCGCTCGAAGACGGTTTGATTACGCCGGTCATTCGTGCGGCGAATACGAAATCAATCGGACACATCGGAGGGGAAATACGCGAACTCGCCGAACGCGCGCGCGTCCGCAAACTCAAACCGGAAGAATATACGGGCGCGACTTTCTCGGTCAGCAATCTAGGCAAATTCGGGATTGATGAATTTACCGCCGTCATCAATCCGCCGGAAGCCGCGATACTTGCGATTGGCGCGGTTGCGCCGCAAGCCGTCGTGCGCGACGGTGAAATCGTCGCCCGCCAAATCATGCGCGTCACGATGTCGTGCGACCATCGCGTGATTGACGGCGCGACCGGAGCGGAGTTTTTACAAACCTTCAAACAGATTTTAGAAAACCCGTTGCGCTTACTAGCCTGAAACAGATTGCCTGAAACAAGGCACAAGCCAGAACAAGCAAAGGACATCAAATCAATGACAGAACACGAACCGTACAAAACCGCCGACGAAGCATCACCGGATTCCGACAACGAAAAGAGTCAAGCAGATTCAGGGGCGCAACAGAATGAGTTTGCCGAACAACCCGCCGCGACCCACCATGAAATAGAAGAAGAGGGCGAAGGCACGGGGGCGCGCGCCGGAGAGTACAGTTAGTTTTCAGAATCACGACCTCAATACGCAGATTTAGTTTGTGCCGCGTCAGACAATATCAGCGCAGCACAAACTTTTTTATTTTGCACTTTATTATTTCGCGCTTTTATTAACCAATGGTTCGGACAGTTTTTGATAAA
>JBGTMR010000374.1:0-17003 GCA_041743485.1 Pyrinomonadaceae bacterium | reverse complement strand
ACCTCGGTCACCTCAGCCGTAGTTGGACTTCTGCAGTTCGCCACAATCGTCGGCTAGAAGGCTGAGGTGGGAGAAGTGTGCCTACTCATCGGTAGGTCAAGCGAAGCCCAACCTTTTTACACTTTGTCGGAACATCTATTGTTGAGATATTTCACGCGCCTCATCTGACAATCTGATGGCAGTATGTTTTCGTCTTGCGATGAGGCGAATGCTTCCGGATAAGCGGCATTCTTATCAACAGAAATGGAGAACGGCAGGCGGCGATGGTCGGCACGCATCATCTTCTTGAAGAAACGTTTTGCTGAAGAAACGTCACGTTTCGCTGAAAGCATGAACTCAATTGTTTGTCCTTGTTTGTCCACTGCTCGATAAAGATATTTGCATTCTTTTCCCTCACGAATGTACGTTTCATCGATACGGTAGGACGTACCCGTCATCTTTAGATACGGACGCATACGATTATTGATTTTCGGTGCATATCGTTGTACCCCTCTGTAGATAGTTGAGTAGTGAACCGACAGTCCACGCTCTCGGCATCATCGCTTCAAGGTCGCGTTACGAGAGCTGATAACGGCAATACCAGCGGACACAAAGCAGAATAAGTTCAGGTTAAAATGTCGCCACTTGAACGGGTTCGTGTTGCGCTTCATGGTTCCCGCCTCGCGTCATTGTCGGTTGTCGAAAGCGGCTCATTGTAGCCGACAAGCAGTTCTTGCAACCCTACCCACCTGACCGCCCGATGGAATAAAACCTTATGCTGCCGGGATTCAAAAGCAAGCCGTGCTGTGCTTCGTACACGAACGCTGCTAAAGGTTCGAGCGGGGCATTCTAGTTGAGGAACAAAAGTTTTGCCGTAAGGAGAGTCGAAGATGAAGCTGTGGATCATAATCGCAATCGTGCTGCTGGGGTTGACGGTGTTCGCCGTCACGCGGGGAAAACCCGCGTCGTCCGTCGCGGAAGAAGAGACGCAAAAGCCGATGGCGACCGGAGACGAGCGGATGCCCGTCGTCGTCGAGTTGTTCACTTCGGAAGGTTGTTCGAGTTGCCCGCCCGCCGACGACGCGCTCGCGCAGTTCGAGCGGACGCAATCAATCGCGGGTGCGGAAGTCATCGCGCTCGCCCAGCATGTCGATTATTGGAACCGCTTGGGGTGGACTGATCCGTATTCGCACGCGGCTTTCAGCCAACGGCAGGGCGCATACTCGCAAACCTTCGGCAAGAACGGGAACGTCTACACGCCGCAGATGATCGTGGACGGTCAGAAGGAATTTCCCGGCGGCAACCGCACGCTCGCGCGTGCGGCGATTGCGGAAGCCGCACAACTGCCGAAGGCGAAGATCGAGATTGTGCGGCGCGAAGAGAGCATCGCGGACAAGAAGGGGCGGACGATCCCGTTGCGTGTGCGCGTCGGTGAATTGCCCGCCATCGCGGAAGGCGACACGGCTGAGGTGCTCTTGGCGATTACGGAGAGCGATCTTTCGACGGACGTGCCGCGCGGGGAGAACGCCGGGCGCAGGCTACGCCATCCTTCGACGGTGCGTCACTTGAGCGTGATCGGGACGGCGAGCGCACAAGAAGGGGAAGCCACATTCTCAGCCGAGCCGTCGGTGGAGATCGGGCGCGGGTGGCGTGGTAAGAACTTGCGCGTCGTCGTCTTCGTGCAAGAGCGCGCGAGCCGCCGTGTGCTGGGCGCGAAGGCGGTCAGGTTAGCGGAGGAACAGTAAGTTCGCGTGCGCCGCATACCGAAGGCGAGTCTTAATAGCCGGTGCGTCGGATCGTGCTTGAAGAACCGAATGCGGATAAGGAAGTAATAGCGAAATATGACCGCCTGAGTTTGAAGATAGAAATGTTTAGATTGTGGAATGAAAAATTATTCGGACGCTTCGTCAGAAAGAGCCTGTCATTCTCCAAGTCTGAGGCGATGCATGAAGTCTGCCTGCGTCTCTTCCTGCACGACTACAACCGTTTACTTCGCTGCATAACCACCTGACAGGCTGAGAGATGAAAACCGCATAGACTCGGTTTTCATCTCTCACCTCTCATCCTTCATGTGAGACGTTCTGTGCGCTTGACGTGATTATAAACGGATGGAGCGAGAATACCGGCTATTTGCGAGTTCCTTGCCGCCTCCAAGTCAGACACGATAAAGATGCCGTGATTCGTGGTTGCGAGATATGAAACTTGATAGCCTTCAACTGATGAATTAACGATTGCTTGACGCGCTTCGAGAGAGGATTGTGCCGCAATTTCGGCGGGCGCATTGTCGAGATCGGTGACGAGAACCGAAATCAGATGATTCCCTTCTTTAAGGATAATGTGTCCGAAGCGTTTACCATTGAACACGCACGAATGCGCTCCGACGAACTGCACTCCACCGGTAAGTTGATTCTGCCCTGACATCACGGCAGACGTTAAATTGATGTACGCGCGGTCATACCTGCGTCCGGCTTCTTCAAGCGGGATCGGATTTTCGGCGAGTTTATGATTAATCGCGCAGTCTCGATGATCGCCTGCCGCCAACTCCGCCGCTTCAGCCCTAAAAAGATTCACCGCGTCGCGCGTCGTGTCCGGCGACGGTGACTCGATCCGCGTCGCTTCATTCTGATTTCCACGTCCGCTATCGACAAGTTCGATGGACGTGTCATGCGTCGTCTGTCGCGTCGCCAGTAAGCCAAGCGTAAAAACCAGCAGGACGCTCGCCGCAATCGCCATCCACTGTCCCCACGTCACAGTTGTCGTCTCGTGCAAAGCCCGCGCGCGTAATTGCATGTGCAGACGATTCGTGAACGCGGGAGTGGGCTGCAACGCCGCCGAGTTGGCGAACGCCGCACGCAGTTGCACACGCAGTTCGCGCCGCGCGGCGAGTTCGCGGCGGCACGCGGGACACGCTTCGAGGTGAGTAATCACCTCATGGTTGGTTTCAATCAGTAACTCATCACCGAGATACGAATCGGCAATTTTGTGAAAATCACTGCACTGCATCGGCAATCCTGCTTTCAAACTTCGCTTCTCGCTTCGTAGGCGACTATCAAAAAGGCGGCATCCTTACTTGCCCGCACCCGCGCCCCTGATTCCCTGCTCGTTGGCATACTTACTCAGCTCCGCACGCAACAGCTTCCTACCGCGTGAGAGCCGCGACATCACCGTTCCGATAGGCACGTCCAACGTCTCGGCGATTTCTTTATAGGTAAAATCTTCGACATCCGACAGCACGACCACTTCTTGAAATTGTGACGGCAGATGTTCGAGTGCGCGCAAAACTTCTTCGTCGTTGATGCCTTGCGGCGTCGGCGGCTCGAAGGCGACGGTTTCGGCGATGCGTTCATCAACATCACTGACGAGCCGGAGACGACTTCCGGCGCGAATTCGTTTCCCTCGCGTGCGATACATAATTGTCACCAGCCACGCGCGACAATTCGTGCCTTGCTCGTAACGATGAAACGATTGCAGAGCCTGCATGAATGTCTCCTGCACCAAATCTTCAGCCTCTGCGCGATCACGCATGAGCCACTTGGCGATGCGAAACAGAGCGTCCAGATGCGGCATCGCTTCCCGCTCGAATGCCGACCATTCGCGTGCGCGCTCGTCTTGTCGTGGGCGTTTGAACATGCAATCAAATCGTACCGCTTAACGTGAATGAACCTCGATTCATCCGACACTGAAGACATGCCGTGTTCGGTTTGATTTATTCCCGCTAACTTGAAGTCGAGAGAAGTTGGCTGAGCAAACCATCCCACTCCCGTCCCACTCCCCTCCTGCCGTAGTGCCGGGAATTATTCGCCCGCCGGGAATAAGGCGACCGGAGCCGGGTATTACCATTACAGACGAAGCAACAATCGGCTTGTGGCTGGGCGACAAAACCCGCCCGCCCGCCGTCGGACATTCACCCTCTTACAAAAGGAAGAACACATTATGACTTTTCGCACACTTCACCGCTTCACATTCGCATTCGCGCTATTAACTTTGCTCGCCGTCGGTGCATCCGCCCAAGACAAGATGAACAAGATGGACGGCATGAACAAGATGAATTCCGCCAAGCCGACGGTGGCGATCATCCGCGCCGATTGGTGCGGTGCGTGTCAGAAACTTGAGCCGACGATGACGAAATTGATGGAAGAATATGGCGACCGCCTCAACTTCGTGGTGCTTGACGTATCGAATGATGAAAAAACGGCAGCCTCCGCCGCCACCGCGCGCAAGCTAGGACTCAGCAAGTTCTTCGACGCTAACAAGAAGAAGACTTCGACCGTCGCCGTCTTCGGCGCGAAGAACAAACTGCTTTCCATGACGCATTACAGCCTCAACAAGGAGACGGCGTTCGACCGCGAGACATATGTGCGCGCCTTCGACGAAGCGATTGCCAAAAGCTAAACGCATTCAACGATGAACGATTTCGCTGCCAACCTTCAAGAACATCTCGCCGCCGGGTCGCTCCTCGCGTACCCGGCGGCTTTCCTCGCCGGACTGCTCATCAGCTTCACGCCCTGCGTCTATCCCATAATCCCGATTCAACTCGGCTTCATCGGCGGGCAAGTCTCGGCGACGAATGCGGGGGCGGTCAACCGGCGCGGCGCGAGTCGTCAAGGCTTCGTGCTTTCGCTGTTGTTCGTCGTCGGCATGAGTCTCGTGTATGCCGCGCTCGGCGCGTTCGCTTCGTTGACCGGAACTCTTTTCGGCAGATGGGCGGCGAGTCCGTGGACATACATCATCGTCAGTCAGGTTGTGCTTCTACTCGCGCTCTCGATGCTCGACGTGTTTCAGCTTCCAACTCCGCAGTTCTTCGCAAGCTGGAACCCGGAACGTAAAGGCAACGGTTACGTCTCGGCGTTGCTCATCGGAGCATCGTCGGGCTTAGTCGTCGGACCCTGCACCGCGCCCGCGCTCGGCGCGGCACTCGCTTACGTCGGGGCGCAAGGCAACGTACTGTTCGGCACGACCATACTCTTCGTCTTCGCCCTCGGCATGGGCGCATTGATGATTCTGCTCGGAACTTTTAGCGGCGCGCTCACGGCACTCCCGCGTTCGGGCGTGTGGATGGTCAAAGTCAAAAAGGGCTTTGGCGTAGTGATGATTTTAGTCGCCGAATACTTACTAATCGAAGCCGGTCGAAGGTTCATCTAGTCGTCGGACTTTGGATTTATGAAAGGAAAATTATATGAAGACAACCTTCCGATTGAAAGCGAAACTACTCGCCATATTTGCTTTGACGGCACTCGTCGTCGCCTCCGGGTGCGCGACGAACAACAAGATTTCCGATGTCACTACCACAAACGGTGAAGCCGTCGTGACGGCTAACAATGCGAGCGAGCAAACACCGACACGCGGCACTGCCATCGGCAACATCGCGCCGGATTTTCAACTCGCGCGAACGGACGGCTCGACCGTGAAGTCTGACGATTTGCGCGGTCAACCCGCCGTGCTTGTCTTCTGGACGGCATGGTGTCCATCGTGCAAAGAAGAAGCACCGCACGTCAACGAACTCGCCGCCAATTTCGAGCCGCGAGGTGTGCGCGTGCTTGGCATCAACATCCAAGACAGCCCGGCGCGCTTGGCGGGCGGAGTCCGTGAGTTTGGCATCAAGTACGGGGTGGCGAGCGACGCCGATGCTGCGGTCGCGCGTCGTTACAAAGTCGTCGGCACGCCGACCATCGTCTTTCTCGACGGGCAAGGCATCGTTCGTTACTTCGGCAACGAACTGCCGGAAGACTACGCCGCACAACTCGACGCACTGCTTGCCAAAGCATGACATAAGTCGCAGACGCGAACTTTTTTGAACACCTAAAATGGCAACCGGACGATGAGTATCGCTACATGACGGATGACAGTTCGTTGCCGAGTTCGACGAGGCGATTGCGAATAGCTCAAGAGAGGGTTGCGAAAAGGGGAAAGAGTATGAAGTGGACGTTACCGTTGCTCACCATCGCCGCGAGCGGTTTAGCCGTCATGGGCGCATCCTGCGCAGCGGAAAAAACATCCGGCGAAGCACCGCTCACGGCAACCCGCGCCGACGTGAGCAGTGATGCGGCGCGACCTACCGTTCCCTCCGGCACTTTCGACCATAGCCAATTCGAGCGTCTGCTCGTGGCTTATGTCAACGACGACGGCTGGGTTGATTATCCGGGACTCGCGCGCGACCGCGCCGCTCTCGACTCTTATCTCGACACGCTGGCGAGCGTTAGCCCGCAGAGTTTCGTCAATAGCAATGAACGCCTCGCCTTCTGGATCAACGCCTACAACGCTTTCACGCTCCGCGACGCGCTCGACGATGTGTACGGCAAAGTCGGAGGCGTCAAAGATGTTTCAGGCTTCTTTGATGGCAAGAAGCACCGCATCGCGGGCGAAGATTTGACGCTCGACGACATCGAAAAACGCGCCCGTGACTTCCACGACCCGCGCATACATTTCGCGGTCGTCTGCGCTTCGACGAGTTGTCCGAAGCTGCAAAGATACACGTACAAAGGCGCTCAACTTAACGAGCAACTCGACCGCGTGACGCGCGAGTTTCTGATGGACGAACAGCGCGGTCTGCGGGTTGACGGTGAAGGTAAGCGGATTTATGTTTCGTCCCTTTTTAAGTGGTACGCCAGCGATTTCAACGGCAGAACCGACAATGTCTCATTCTTCATCGGACTGGCAGACGCGGCGGTGACGGGCGGCAAAACGCTTGAACATATCGCCGGTTACGTCACGCCGGAAGTCAAGCAATTTATCGTGGAGCGAAAACCGAAGGTTCACTTTCTCGATTATGATTGGTCGCTCAACGCGCAAGAAACGCACGAGTCCGCCACCGGAGGAACGCGATGAAGGCGCAATCGCGCGTCGTCCCGCGCCGCACCATCGCCCCCAACTTTCCGGGAAGCGCGCCGACGCCCCGCGTCTCCCCGCCGCCTCTGAAAGTTTCAGAGGCGCGCCCGCACGTCGCGTTGATTATTCCGGCACTGAACGAAGAAAAATCCATCGGGCATGTGCTCAAAGACATTCCGCGCGGATCGGTTGACGCCGTGATCGTCGTTGACAACGGAAGCACAGACCGCACGTCGCACGTCGCGCGTGAGAACGGCGCGCGCATCATCGCGCAACCGGAACGCGGTTATGGCGCGGCGTGCTTGGCGGGTATCGCGGCACTGCCAAAAGAAACAGCCGTCGTCGTCTTCCTCGACGCCGATTACAGCGACTACCCGGAAGACATCGAAACCTTGCTCAAGCCGTTGCTCGACGAAAGCGCAGACATGGTGATCGGCACGCGCACGCGCGAACGCGATTCACGCCGCGCGCTTGCACCGCAGCAACGCTGGGGTAACTGGTTGGCGACGACGCTGATAGGATGGTGCTACGGCTTTCGTTACACCGACCTCGGACCCTTCCGCGCGATTCGCCGTGAATCGCTCGCAAAATTAGGGATGACGGATCGCAACTTCGGTTGGACGGTCGAGATGCAAATCAAAGCGGTACGACACGGGTTGCGTATCGCCGAAGTCCCGGTGCGTTACCGCATACGCATCGGGCACTCAAAGATCAGCGGCACCGTCAAAGGCACAATTCTAGCCGGGACGAAAATTCTCTACACGATTTTCAAACATTCATGGCGTTGACAAACGCTTGATTCAACGGCAGAGCGACGAACGATAGAGGGAGCGGCGAGCATGACGAGCGAAAGCGATGTCATCCCCATCATACCTGCGAAGCGAACGCCCCTGCTCGCGCTCGGCGGTGTACTCGTCGTGTCGGAATTTCTGTACGTCGCCTTGCTGCGTCTTGATGCGGTCAACGGCGTGCGCCCGGTGCTGACCTTCCTCGCTTTGATGGGTGCGCTGTTCGCTCTCTACGCCGCCGGTTATTTCATCGTCCGTCGCACAGGCGGGGATTCTCGCCTGATACTGCTCGTCGTCATCGTGGGCGCGGTGCTGTTCCGTTTGACGTTGCTTCCGGCGGGACTGCCGCACGACGCCAGCCCACGCGAGTTGTTTGACGCTGTGCGCGCGGACGTGCGCGGCGCGGCGGTCGCTTACGATCCCTATCTGCTGTTCGACAACGATGTATGGCGTTATGTATGGGACGGTCACGTTCAAGCGCACGGCGTCAACCCGTACATGCACGCGCCGGATGCCGCCGCGCTCGACAAGTTGGTTGACGAAGACGATGCCGACCAGACTGACAATCGCGCGGTGTGGAGCGACATCCGCGACCAGATTAACCATCCTTCGACCTCGACGATTTATCCGCCGCTCGCGCAGATTGTCTTTCGCTTCTCCCACTGGCTCGCGCCGGGAAGCATCTTCATATTCAAATCCATACTCGTCGGCTTCGACCTGCTCGCCGCGCTCTTCATCCTCTTGACGCTTCGCGCGATTGGACGCTCGCCGCTGCTCGTGCTGCTTTATGCTTGGAATCCGCTCGTCGTCAAGGTCTTCGCCGCGAGCGGTCACGCCGACGCCGTATTAGTGGCGATGGTGGCGGCGACGACGTTCTTCATCGCGCGCGGCTCGCGCCGTTTAGCCGCCGTGAGTTTCGCGCTGGCAATCCTCGCCAAATTAAGCCCGTTGATCCTGTTTCCGTTCGTCGCGCGTCGAGTCGGGTGGCGCAATTCCGCGCTCGTCTTCGGCGTGCTGTGCATCGGCTACATTCCATTTCTCGACGCCGGAAGCAAGCTGTTTGACGGCTTCCGCGCCTTCGCAACCGGCTGGCAATTCAACGCCGGAACATTTTCGTTTCTCCAGTGGTCGGCAAGCGCGATAACCGACGAACCAGCATTCGTCGCGCGGGCGGCGAGCGGCATCCTTATCTTCGGCTTCGTCGGTTTACTCGCGTGGCGCGACGACGGGAGCGACGCTTCATTCGCAGGGTACGCCGCCGCCGCACTCGGCACGCTCGTCTTGCTCAGCCCGACGGTGATGCCGTGGTACGTGGCGTGGGTTTTGCCGCTCGCGGTCGTTTCAGAACAACGCATCTGGTTTTACTTCACCGCCGTCGTCTGCCTCGCCTTTCTCGTCATGATAGACGGCATCGAACGCCCACTAACGTTGTGGGTCGAATACGGCTTGTTCGGCGGCTTGCTCTGGTATGAGTTGCGCGGCGGAAACTTGTCGTCCGCGCTTAGAGCGTGTCTGAAAAATCCTAGTATTCGCCGCGAAGCGGCACGGAAGAAGGTAGCCAGACGTGAAACGTCTGGTCACAAAGAGCCCAACATCCGCGCCCTGAAGGGGCGCGAGAGCCGTTCTGCCGCGCTTCCAGCGCGGGAATCAATTTCGATGCGCGGTTCCAGACGTTTTACGTCTGGCTACCTTCTTGATACGCCTTCGGCGTAAAAACGACTTGAGCAAGGTGGTCAAAGTTCATGACGAAGCTACGCCACAACGTAAAGCTTCGTTCGTGTAAAAGTGAAAACATTCTGGATACAGAGGTGAAACTATGAAACGCAATTTGATGATTATCACGTTCGTCTTATTCGCTTTGCCCGTCATCGCAACGGCGCAAGGCAGCGGTTCGTCCGGCGGCGGAAATCAGCCGTCACGTCCTCCCAGCAGTGAATTTCCCCGCAGTGAAGCGAGCGAACGACCATTCGTCGTTACGCGCATGATTACTGCGAAAATCGCTGAGGTGGATGTTGAAGCGGGAACCATGGTGCTTGAAAAGGATGGGAAGCTTTCTAAAATAAAGATTGATCGTCGAACAAAACTCAAAGCCGACAAAAAGACGGAAGTGGGCAGCAAGAAGAATCTTTCGCTCGCCGATTTCGGCGTCGGGCAAACCGTGAGAGTGATATACATTCCGTCTGAAGATCGTATCGTCGAAGTGCGCCTGCGCTATGAGAAGAGTTGAAAGACTTTATTGCTGTCGAAGCGGCGAGAGGATTAGTCGAAGACGATCACCGCGTCCGGCGGAACGCAAAGGGAAACTTGTTCGCCGATCTTCAAAGAAAGATCGCGGCATTGGATGAAGGCATCCTCTTCGATTGTCAGCAGGTGTGAAGACGGCAAGCGGAACGTGAGGCGTCGGCGTGCCGAGTTGCGCCGCGCCGACGCCCGCGACCAACCCGCCGCCGAGTACGATCAGATCGTATCTATCCATCCTTGCTACCTCCGTCAGCTTTGTGGAATCTGCGAAGGCTTATCGTCAGTTTTCGCGTCAGGCATCGCCAACTGCGCGCGCACTTTCTTGATTGTCGAATAAATCCCGATCAGTACCATCCCCGCGATCAAGAGGTACACCCAAAGCGGCACGTTCATGCCGACGACGATGAGGTAAAGGTATGCGGACGTGAAGCAGAAACCGGCGCACAGCATCGGCAGGATGATTGATTTTTTACGGCGCAGATTACGCACGAGCCACGCGATTGAGAGCGTGAAGAGCGGAATCGCACCGACGTAGATCGCGCCGAAGATAATCGGGTTGACGCCATACTGCTTCCCCAGACCGAAGAACCATTGCTGGATCGCATCCCACCACATCGTCTTGTCTCCTGAATAATCTGCGTCTGGCTTGCCGCTTGGTACGAAGCGATTTCGCTATTCGCCATATTTACTTGTACAACTCGGAGAACTGCTTGCGAAGGTTTGCAACCTTCGGCTGGTCGTGCATCACGATGTAAGGCTCGTTCGGATGATTGACAAGATAATCTTGATGATAGCCTTCAGCCTCGTAGTAAGAATCGAGTGCGACGACTTGTGTGACAATCGGTCGCTTGTAAACTTTGGCTTGATCTAGTTGAGCGATGTAAGCCTGCGCGATGCGCTTTTGATTCGCGTCAGTGTAAAAGATTGCGGAACGATACTGCGTACCGGTATCGGGTCCCTGCCGATTCAACTCGGTCGGGTCATGTGCGACGGAAAAGAAAATCTTGAGAAGTTGTTCATACGAAACTTGAGACGAATCGTAAGTGATGCGTACCGCTTCGGCGTGTCCGGTGTCGCCTTCACTGACCGCTTCGTAATTAGCGGTCTTGGCGTCTCCGCCCGAGTACCCGGAGGTAACGTCGGTGACTCCTTTGACGTGCTCAAACACCGCTTCAACGCCCCAGAAACAGCCTCCGGCAAAAACGGCGAGTTGCTCGCTTTTGGCGGTTGAAAGCGGAGCGGGAACAGCCGGGTCAGGGATTGTCACACCGGCAGAAACGTCGGTAACTGCATTGCAAGCCAGCGCAATCGAAAGGACGCAGACGACAAGAATCAGACTGAGATAGTTGGACATAATTCAAATACCCTCCTCAATAATGCGGAGCGTTGACGCTCCAAGTCGGTCATAAAGTTTTAGACACGTTATTGCCTACTGAATGATATATACCGCAAGCGGCTCGTTATATTCCGAGTGCGGCTAATCGCGGATGGCGCGTTCGCATGTACTCGTGTCCAACACCTCACCTGACTTTGCACGGATGTGTTACAAAGATTAGCTTGAGGCATCAAATGTCGTCGAGTGCTTTTAACGTAGATCGTGGAGTGATGGACTTCAAGCCCGCGTTCGCGCATCATCTCTGCTAAGTTACGATATGAAAGCTGATAACGGCAGTATCACCGCACGCATAACAGTATGATTTGAGGTTCAAAGTGTCGCCACTTGAACGGGTTTGTGTTGCGCTTCATTGTTCATCCTCGCTCGGTTTGCAGACGTTGAAAGCGGCTCATTCAGGTGAAGATTCGTGATGGCGCACACGTTGTAAGTAAAGCGGTTCACTTGGCAATCGGTGTCACGCTTGCCGGAAACAAAGAGGTGTTAGGATTATGGCTCGGTCAGACCGAAGGCGCGAAGCTATGGTTGCAAATCGTCACGGAGTTGAAGAATCGTGGAGTTAAAGATGTCATCATCGCGTGCGTGGACGGACTCAAAGGTTTCCCCGAAGCGATAGAAACCGTGTTCCCAAACGCGCAAGTCCAGCTTTGCATCGTGCATATGGTTAGGCATTCGCTGAACTTCGTCGGCTACAAAGAACGCAAGGAAGTCGCCGGTGATTTACAGAAAATCTATCGCGCGTCGACGCGCGTCGAAGCTGAACTAAGGCTCTCCGAGTTTGCTGAAAAGTGGGACGCGAAGTACCCGACCATCAGCTAGTCATGGCAGCGCAACTGGGAACGCCTCGTCCCGTTTCTCGCTTACCCGGAAGAGATACGCCGGGTCATCTACACCACTAACGCCGTCGAGAGTGTGAATATATCACTGCGAAAGATCATTAAAAACAGAGGTTCTTTTCCGACCGACGAAGCCGCGATGAAGCTGCTCTACCTCGCGCTTCGCCTGCGTCACGGCGAGATGGACGATGCCGATCAAGGACTGGAGAGCGGCACTCAATCGCTTTGCGATTATCTTTGAAGACCGGATGCCCGCCTTCTAAATCATGCGGCTACTTACACAAAATTATTGACACGCCCGAAGCGTGGGGAAGGATCAGAAAGGAGCGACGAAATGACTTTGATTGATTTGTTGGTGTTGCTGCTTGTCGCCGGCGTGTGCGGTGCTTTAGGGCAAGCAATTAGTGGTTACTCACGCGGCGGATGTCTCGTCTCTATCGCGCTGGGTTTTATCGGCGCGCTCGTCGGGGTGTGGTTAGCACGCACGTTGCAATTGCCGGAGTTCTTCGCCATCACGGTAGGTACGACGCGGTTTCCCGTCATCTGGTCAATCATCGGCGCGGCACTCTTCGTCGCCGTCACCAGCCTCTTCACCAGACGGCGAGTATGAGATGAGGGAGAACAGGCTTGATCGCAAGTGTCCGACTCGTGTCCCGACTTGCAACATCGTCACTCGCCCGCGAAAGACAGAACTTGCTTGTCGCCTGCGTATAATCGAAGCGTGTCGCCTTGTATCTCGAAGCGCGTTACCTCGCCCAACAACTGCAAGAACTCCGACTCAATGCGGTTGAGGTCGTCGCGGACGCAAGCGCGCTTGGTGCTGACGATAGGCGAGAACCTGAGGCTGCCACCGTCCAACTTATAGCCGCCGGAGAAGCGATTGCAGCCGCCCGATCCGGTCGCCCTTTGCTGCGCCCCGTCGAACTCGATGTAGGGCGCATCGTCTGCGTTTGTCGCGCCCGTCGTGCCGATTGTAACGCCTCTGATCGCCGTCAGCTTCCACTTTCTACCGGAAAGCCGCTTCGTCGTCGGAGAATTGTTTGCCAGAGCGTTATCAACATTGTCTCTATCCGCGCTTTCGATTGGTTGACATGTCGGAGCGGTTTCGACGTTGACGGGAGTAACGAGCGGCAAGTCGTCGCGCTTGACTTCATAAGTGACGGTACTCTGCGCGAAAGCACAGCAGAGCGCGTCACGCCCCGTGTAGCGCGCGAACTCCGCCGTGATACGCACGGGGCTGCTGAGTCGAAAGTTTGTGAGCGAACCGTCGGTGCGCGAGTTCATCGCGGCGGGCGCGAGCGTTCCGGCGTATCTTCCTTCCCAATACACGAAAGCCTGAAACCGGAGCGGGCGACATACGCCGTCGAAGTCCGCGAGTGCGGTGACGACGCGCGTTTGGTCAAACGACTGCACCGCGCCGTAGAGCATCCACCCGCGACGCGTGAGCGCACGTTCAGCCACGTTCGTCGGGAGGCGCGTCGTCTCACGGCATCTTCGCACGAGTGTGGCATCGCCCTGTGTGGTTGAAATTGCTCGCGGCACACTCGCCATCCCTTTGTTCCAATTGACGGGCGGCGCATCAAGCCACGAACCGACGGTGCGAGAAGGTTGTTGAGCGGAAGCGGCGGAAGTGAAGGCGAACACCACAAGAGCGATGAACATCAGCGCGCGGAAACTATCAGCAGACAACATGCGCGCATATCGTCGGGTGAGAATGTGTTTGTCCATGCTACACGCTTTTTAGATGTCGAAGCCGCCGCCGAAATCGCCGCCTACATCACCGCCGAAATCGCCGCCAACGTCGCCCGCATCCATCTCGCCGCCGGTTTCTGCCATCGATTCATCGCCCGCGCTTTGATTATCATTCGCGCCCGCGTCGTGACCGCCGTCACCTTCATTGCCGAAGAAGCCGGAGCCGCCGAAGAATGATTGCGCGATGGCACTTCCCACCACGACGCCCGCGATGCTCGACAGGAAACTGCCCGCCATCATGCCGCCCATGCCCATACCGCCACCCATGCTGCCGAATGTCCGTTCCATCGTGCCGGGTTGACGAACTTCGGCGCGCGTTGCGGCTCGCGCCAGCGACTGTGGATCGTCTTTCGCCGCACGTTCGGCTTCCGGTGCAGATTGGTTCAATTGCTGTAATACCATCCGGCGTTGCTCCGATGTTAATTTAGCGAACGCTTCGGCGTGCGCCTGCTCGATTGTTTCGGGCGGGGCAGTTCGCAGCATATAGCGGTAACGCGCCAGAGCCTGCTCGTCGGCAGAATTTTCAACTGATTGATTGCCCGATGAAGTACTGCTCGCCGTCGTCCTTCGCTGTGCCTCCGGCTCTTCATCGCGTCCGAGTATGTTGTCCAAGATGCCCATCGGTTTTCTCCTTGTAGAGTGTTGCTGTAGGTTTTCTAAATGGATTATGGAATTTAAGATTAGGACTTACGCAAAAGCCGAACATAAGCCACCGATGAACACCGATGAATGCAGATTTATTTCTCTTTCTTTGTGCTTCAACTTCAATCCGTGTGTATCTGTGGTTAATCTCTTTATTCTTTGCGTAAGTCCCAAGATTTTCATTTGACCATCTCAGTACAGGTACACAGAGTGAGAAGAGTCGTTCGTGTTTTCAGTAGTAAGCGAGGAAACGCCCGCACGTAATGACACTTGTCCACAGCGCGAGCGAAAAGACGGCGGCGAGTTTCGCTCCGGCGGGTGTCGCCGTCTGTTGGTTCCACGCTTCGACTCTTCTGTAAGACCGAAGGTGGAATACCAGCGCGTTGAACCCGGCGAGCGCGATCAACAGGAGTTTCACCTGAAAGACGGGATTCGCCCACATCTCCGTCGCTTGCGTCATAAAGAGCATGAATCCGGTCGGCGCGACGAGCAGCAGGCTCAGGCGCGACCATCGAAGCAGATGACGCGCCGCCTCCGTCACCGGCAACGTTCGCGCAAAGCCGAGCAGACGCAAGTCGAACATCATCGCCGCGCCGACGAGGACGACGAAGCCTAAGATATGTGCCGTCTCGATTGCCGGGTAGAGTAGTGAAGACTCACGCACCCACACGGCGAGCGCGGCACTCTCCAACCATGAGAGCCAGCCTGCCGCATCCGCTTGCATCAGCGTAGCTCGACGATTTTATCAGCGATGCGGATGCGCTCGGCGCGCATCTCGTCGCCGTTCTTGCGGTGCGGGTAGCCGACGACCGTCGCGGTCGTCCCGGCTTTGAGCATCTCGCGCGCGAGTCCGCGCCGATCCATGCGCGCGGGCGGCGCGAGCACGACGAGCCACGTCTTGCCACCTTCGCCCTCCGCTTGCAGCCGCACTACTCCGTGCGGGTTATCGTAGCCGTACTCGCGTATCACGCCGGTCAAGTTCATCGTCTTGTTCGCGTCATACTCGCTCCAGCCGTGATGGGCGAGCGCCGTGCCGACGAAGGCGATGCCTATGACGATGATGGCAACCGTCCATTTCTGCGTAATATGTAATGTCCTTCTCTGCATTGCTCCTGCACTCCTTGATTGTAAAGTTAAGACTCGATTCGTTCGTCGCCATCATGCCGACTGCGGGTGAGGCGAACGGATGGCTTACGAAAACAGATGGTTGGCGGCGCGTGCGCTCTCGCCTTGCCGCTTCCGCCGGAACTCATCAACCCACCCGACGATGGGGGCTTTCACGTCGCACCCGATTTCCTGTGACCTTCCGTGTGCCGTCGGCGCGCTCCGCGGCTCCACGCTTTGCTCCGGCATCACTCCACGCCCCCGCTCGCGGCGTTTGGTGACTTCGATTATTCTTTTCGGCGACATGATACTTTGACCGCTGCTCCCTTCGCTAATGTCGCGTTAGTTGCGCCTCACTGTTTAGAAGGCTGCCCCGCCCGCCGCGATTTCTGACGAAGCACCCGTGACGGGTGACAAACGACAGCATGGCGGTCACCTGAGCGGCAGGCATGACTCTTTCATGATTGCGCTTCAACGCTTTCTTAAAATCGCGTCGAGCGAGTAGTGGTTGTAGCTTCTGTTCGCCAAGAGCCGGTAATTAACCACCGAGTAGATGAGTTGTGTGCTGAGCGTGTCCCACTCGCTTCGCCGTGCCGTGCCGAACGTGAGCGCAGCCATCAAGCCGCACCGCCCGCCACGAGCGTCGGGCGCGTGGACAAGCCTGCGATGAGCAGCACGCCGGGCGCGGCTTCGACGAACGGCAGCATCGTGCCGAAGGCTTGCACCATCACGGGCGGCAGCAATGTTTCGGTGAATTGTCTGACCATCCCTGAACTGAACTCCATGACACCGGAGAGTATCCACGTCGCGCCGTGCATCAGGAAATTGACGCCGAATATAAAGCGTAGAATCGCGTAAGCCAACTGGCGATCCGGCACGACATCGACGCCTGCGTCCGGTATTTCGTTCGCTTGTCTTGTCCGTGGCACATCGTACCCCTACTCACTCATGCACGAGGTCAAGTCTGCGACTCTTCACCTACTCGCTCCTCTTCCGCTTCTGTAAAGGCAAAGTCTGTCGGTCGTACATTGAGACGCAGGCGTAAGCACCGACTCGTAAAGGCGACGATTTCTTTGGCGGCATAAGAGCAGGGAAGAAGGGGTGCCAGAAAACCCCTAGATTTGTAGCTTCAGAAACTCAACAAATCAAGGTGATTTTAGCTTATTTTGATGGGCGTCAGAAATCAGTAATTATTTCGACACAAAGGCAGTATTTGGAACATTTGTGTAAAGGCGACGCGGCTTCACTTTGGCTTTCGTGTTTGTTAAATTGGCACTTCCAGCCAACACTCGGGTCATCAACCAATAGATGTTCCGACAAAGTGTAAAAAGGTTGGGCTTCGCTTGACCTACCGATGAGTAGGCACACTTCTCCCACCTCAGCCTTCTAGCCGACGATTGTGGCGAACTGCAGAAGTCCAACTACGGCTGAGGTGACCGAGGT
>JBGTMR010000373.1:0-26678 GCA_041743485.1 Pyrinomonadaceae bacterium | reverse complement strand
TTGCAAAAGTCCCGTAGGGACTAACTGACAATAGCCCAGCGATTCATCGCTGGGAGCGATGTCGGAAATTACCCAGTCCCGTAGGGACGACTGACCGGATTTTCAAGTGTCCCTACGGGACACGGTATGTTGTTCATCCTGTACCCAGCGATAAATCGCTGGGCTAAAATCAAACGTCCCTAACGGGACGACTTTTGCAAGAGGTCTATTATTTAATGCCCCAAAGAGGTTCTTTTATTTCATAGGACTTTCTTAAATTCAAGATTTCAAATTTGAAATTTCAAATTAAGAAAGGATACGACCAAAGAGGAAAACGAAAATGAGAAAGTCCTAATTTCACTCCGTTGCGCTAATTTATCACACGCGGTCAAAGGAAAATGCGACGGTAAAAGTTAATCATCTCACCGAACGCGAGGTCGGTCGCTTCCGGGTCGAAGCGCGCTCCCACGTCGCGCATAAAAGCGTGTTCCGCCGGGTAGGTGCGTTGTGAAAAGTTGACCTTTTCGGTTTCTAAAGTCGCTTCAATTTTGGCGCGTCCGTCCGCCGGAACATGAGGGTCAAGCCCGCCCCAGACCATCAACAATTCACCCTGTATCTCACCTGCTCTTGCCAACGATTCCGCGTCGGCTTCCTGACCGAGTTTGCCGTTGTGAATCCCCGTGCCGTAAAAGCAGACCGTCGCTTTGACATCCGTTTGAAACGCGGCGCGAAACGCGAGATGTCCGCCGATGCAAAAGCCCATCGCTCCGAGTTCTCCTTTTGCGACGTTCGGATGTGCGCTCAAATAATCAAGCACCGCGCGGCAATCGGCATCGAACTCTTTGACCTGTGTGCGGGCGGCGTCGTCCATCCCGCGCGTGCGTCCGTCATCGTCAAAAGCAATCACGGTGGCGGGCGGTTCGATGCGATGATAGATTTCAGGGGCGGCGACGATGAACCCGTACCCGGCAAGCCGCGCACAGGCGCGCACCATCGTTTCGGTTAATTGAAAAATATCCGAATAACAGATGATGCCCGGATACACGCCTTCGGCTTGGGGTTTTATGATGAGCGTTCGCATCATCAATTCATCAACCGGAACATCGGTGTACTGAGTCGTGATTATCATTTATGTTCTCTCCCTATAATCTAAAACCACAATTTGTGAAGCGAAGAGTTTTGTACGTCGTATTACGGTGGCGAAATTCTATGAGAGGCTACACGGTATAAAACTTTTTGCAGCATCTTACCGACTATCAAGCCGGGAGAGCGAGAACTCATCTTTTGCCGCATTCGATGAAACCAAATTACCGCATCGCCTTTATAAATAATCAAGACCGTCTGGCAGCTTTGTGCGAGAGCCTCGCACCCGTCTCCGCACTCGCTCTCGACATCGAAACCGTCAACTGGTGGAATCAGCAACACGAGCGGGTCGCACTCCTTCAACTCGCGTATCGTGAGCGACGCGAGTTGCGCGTCGCCGTGATTGACACACTCGCCCGCCTCGACCTGAGCGTTTTGCGCCCCGCGCTTGAATCAAACTTGGCGACGAAGGCGATTCACAACGCCGCGTTTGATGCGACGCGCCTCGCGCGCCATTTCGAGATTGTCACCACCCCGATTTTTGACACGATGCTCGCCGCCCGCCGCAACGGTGAACGCCGCTATTCGCTTCAGGCACAAGCCTCGCAACATCTCAACCTGCCGCTCGACAAACGAACGCAGACAAGTGATTGGGGTCTGCGCCCGTTATCGCCCACGCAACTCGACTACGCGGCGCGTGATGCGGCGGCGACTTTAATGCTCTACGAACATCAACGCGGGCGTAGCTTGCGCGGCGAGTATCATGTACGCGCTGGCGTATCTTCAACCCAGACGGCGTTACCGCTCATCGCATCGCTTCCCGGTAAAAGAACACTGAAAAAAGAGCGTGTGGCGGCGGAAACCAGACCGATGCAGGAAAGCATGTCGGCGGAAGACACGCCGTTGTCCGTCGCATCGTTAGCCTTGCTCGGCATCATCACGGAGTTGCCGTCACGCTACAGCCCTGAACAATTAGCCGTTTCACTCGGTGATGAGCGCGTCGGTCTTGCCGGATGGATTATTGACCGTATGCTCGGCACGGAAACGGATGTTGATGAAGCCGAAGCCAAGATGTTAATTGCCGATTTACATCAACGCAAGTTAATCGCCATTACCCCGACGCGCCGCATGGAAGCGAGCGCGGCGGGCGGCAAACTCTGGCAACAACACAAACACATATAATCCCTATCACAATCAACCATGCGCTTTATGCGACACCAAATGACTTCCGTCGCCACCTTAATGCTTGTCCTGTGTTTAAGGAAAACCGTTTGACTCATTTGCATTGGCGAAACGAATGATGTGTACTTCGATTTGAGGGCGATATAAGAAGAATGAACAATTTTATCGAAGACGAAAGCATCGGCGGGACTCTGGTCATCATCGGCGGAGCGGAAGATAAATATAACGAGCGGCGCATCTTGCGTAAGTTCGTCACGCTGGCGGGCGAGCGCGAAGCGCGAGTTTTGATTGTCCCTGTGGCTTCCGACTTTCCCGAATTTTCGGCGGACGTTTATACGCAGACTTTCAAGAAGATGGGTTTGTCGCATGTTTCCGTACTGCGCGCGACTTCGCGGCATGATGTGATGGAAACCGATTGTGAAAGCTTGTTGCGCGATGTGACCGGAGTGTTTATTTCGGGCGGCGATCAGATGCGTTTGACTTCCGTTTTGGGCGGCACGCAGTTCGCGCGAATGCTTGAAGACCGCGTGAGAAATTCGAGTCTAGTTCTCGCCGGTTCGAGCGCGGGGGCGGCGGCGATGAGCAACAATATGATTGTGCGCGGCGAACCGTCTTCGCATCCGAACAAGAATTCGGTGCGACTCTCGCCCGGTCTCGGCATTCTTCGCAACATTATCGTTGACCAACACTTCACCCAACGCGACCGCTTGAGCCGTTTGATAACCGCCGTTTCGTACAACCCGCGCCAACTCGGAATCGGGATTGACGAAAACACTGCGGTCATACTCTCAAACGAAGGCAAGTTGGAAGTCTATGGTGAAGGCACTGTGACTATCGTGGACGGTTCGCAAATCACTTATAACGACATCGCGGAAGTCGAAGACTCGCGCCCGTTCGCCATCTGCGGCGTGCAAATTCACATCTTGCGCGACGGTTTGTGTTATGACACTTTCCGTCGCCAACCCGTGCCGGTGGCGACGGAATTTCTCTTACCCGACATCAACTAAAAAATGATTCTTCATCATGCGAATCCTTGAAATCAAAGCCCTGCGCGGACCCAACTACTGGAGCGGTTACTGGACGAAACTCATCGTCATGCGCCTCGACCTCGAAGACTACGAGCAGAAACCGACGAACTCAATCGAAGGTTTTTCCGAACGCCTGTTGAGCGTGATGCCGAGCATCACGAATCACGGTTGCAGTTATAAGAAGGCGGGCGGCTTCGTGCGGCGCGTGCAAGAAGGGACGTGGGCGGGTCACGTCATAGAGCATCTCGCCCTTGAACTTCAGACGCTCGCCGGAATGGAAACCGGATTCGGACGGACACGCGAAACCGCCACGTCCGGCATTTATAACGTCGTTTTTAATTACCTAGAAGAAGACGCCGGACGCTTCGCCGCGCGTGCCGCCGTCCATCTGTTTCAAGCTTTGGCTGAAGGAAAAAAGACAGATGAAATAACATCAGACATCCTCGCCGACGTGCAGCGTTTGCGCGAGATACGCGAAGATGTGCGCTTCGGACCTTCGACGGGTTCGATTATTCAGGAAGCCGAACACCGCGACATTCCGCACATACGCCTTAACACGCAGTCCTTAGTTCAACTCGGTTACGGCGTCAATCAACAGCGCATTCAAGCGACCGTCACGGGACGCACGAACATGATTGCGGTTGATCTGGCGAGTGATAAGGACGCGACCAAACGTATGCTCGAACAGATGGGCGTGCCTGTTCCGCGCGGGCGACGCATCACCGATGAAGACGAAATCGAAGGCGCAGTTGAAGCCGTAGGTTTTCCGGTCGTCGTCAAACCTCTCGACGCCAATCACGGCAAAGGCATCACGGTTAATCTCGATTCATTGGACGCGGTACGCGCCGCGTTTCCGATTGCTAAAAATCATTCACGCCGCGTTATCATCGAAAAATCTTTAACGGGGCAGGACTTCCGCGCCCTCGTCATCAATAACAAACTCGTCGCGGTCGCCGAACGCATTCCGGCGCACATCACGGGCGACGGCAAGCACACGATTGGGCAACTCATTGACCTCACCAACACCGATGCGCGGCGCGGCTACGGGCATGAAAATGTTTTGACGCTTATCAAGGTTGACGTGCAAACCGAAACCTTACTTGCCGCGAAAAATTACTCGCTTGAAACCGTATTGACCGAAGGCGAAATTTTCTATCTCAAGCCGACCGCGAACATCTCTACCGGCGGGACGGCGATTGACCGCACGGATGAAGTTCATCCTTACAACGTCTCGTTGTTTGAACGTATCGCGCGCATCATCGGCTTGGACATCGCGGGAATTGACATCGTTGCGCCCGACATCACGACGCCTCTGACGGAGAACGGCGGCGGCATCATCGAAGTCAACGCCGCTCCGGGCTTCCGTATGCACCTCGCGCCGAGCGAAGGCATCGCGCGCAACGTCGCGGAGCATGTCGTTGATATGTTGTTTCCGCCCGGACGCCCTTCGCGCGTTCCGATAATCGCCGTGTCGGGGACGAACGGAAAGACCACGACCACGCGCCTCATCGCGCACATCATGCGAAACTCCGGCTTGAACGTCGGCTTCACCACGACCGAAGGCATCTATATCGGAAACTCTCTGGTGCAGCCCGGCGACAACACGGGACCCGTTTCCGCGCAACTCGTCCTGAAAGACCCGACGGTTGAAATCGCTGTTTTAGAAACCGCGCGCGGCGGAATTTTGCGCGCCGGTTTAGGCTTCGACCGTTGCGACATCGGCGTTGTGATGAACGTCACGGTTGACCATCTCGGCTTGAAAGATATTGAAACCATCGAAGACATGGCGCAGGTCAAAGCCGTCGTCGCGCGTGCCGTCAGCCCCCAAGGTCACGCCGTCTTAAACGCCGATGACGAACTTGTTTTCAACATGCGCGACGATACCGAAGGGCGCGTCGCACTCTTTAGTATGGAAGACACGAACCCGCACATCATCAAGCACACGGGCGCGGGCGGCATCGCGTGTGTTTATGAAAACGGTTACGTCACCTTGTTAAAAGGCAAGTGGAAAGTGCGAATCGAAAAGGTCATCAACATCCCTTTGACTTACAACGGGCGCGCCGCGTTTATGATTCAAAACGTCCTCGCCGCGACGCTCGCCGCGTATCTTCAAAACATCAGCATCGAAGATATTCGCGTCGGCTTGACGACCTTCGTGCCGTCCGTCGCGCAGACTCCGGGACGCTTAAACTTAATCGAGATGAAAGACTTCAGCGTGCTGATTGACTTCGCGCACAACCCCGCCGGACTCGAAGCCTTGAATCGTTTCGTCGCCAAATTCCCGAACAAAATAAAAACCGGAGTCATCGGCGGTACGGGCGACCGCCGCGATGATGACATACGAAACTTGGGCGCGCTCGCCGCGCAGATGTTCACCAATATCATTGTCCGTGAAGACGATGATTTACGCGGGCGCGCTTCCGGCGACTCCACACGGCTCGTCATCGAAGGTTTGCGTAAGGTCAAATCCGACATGCCGATTGTTGAAGTCCCGTCCGCCGCCGCCGCGATTGAACACGCCTTAAATCACGCGCGCAAAGGCGAACTCGTCGTCATCCTTGCCGATAACGTGGCACGCTCTATCGCTATCGTCAACAAATTCCGCGAGCGTTCGATTCCCGTCAAAGTCGGGCATGACGACATTCCGAATCAAACTCACGAGTGATTGGCACTCCGTCGCCGGAGGCTATGATTTTATGAATATCACACACCTTGAATGCGCTTTGTGCGGTCTGCGCCACGAAGCCGGTAAGTTGCAAAATCTATGTGCCGTGTGCGGTAAGCCTCTGTTCGCGCGTTATGATTTGGAGCGCGCCGCACAGACGTTGACGCGGGAAGCCTTGAGCGCGCGCCGTGCCGATATGTGGCGTTACAGGGAAGTCTTGCCCGTCGAAGACGATTGGAACGTCACGACGCTCGGCGAGGGTTGGACGCCTTTGACGAGTGCGCCGCGACTCGGGGCGCGACTCGGTTTATCGAAGCTGCTTATCAAAGATGAATCCATCAATCCGACGGGCAGTTTCAAAGCGCGCGGTTTGAGCATGGCGGTTTCAATGGCAAAGGAACTCGGCGCGACGAAGTTGGCGATACCGAGTGCCGGAAACGCGGCGGGTGCGCTCGCCGCTTATGCCGCACGCGCCGGTTTGGAAGCATTCATCTTTATGCCGCGTGATACGCCGCGCGCGTGCATCGTCGAATGCCTGTACACGGGAGCGCACGTTGAATTGATTGACGGACTCATCACCGATTGCGGTGCGGAAGTCGCGCGTCGCAGAGAAGCCGAAGGTTGGTTCGACGTTTCGACTTTGAAAGAACCCTACCGCGTCGAAGGCAAGAAGACTCTCGGTTACGAATTAGCCGAACAACTGGCGTGGACGTTGCCGGATGTTGTCATCTATCCGACGGGCGGCGGCACGGGTCTTATAGGTATGTGGAAAGCCTTTGACGAAATGCAAGCCTTAGGTTGGATTGACGGAAAGCGTCCGCGCATGGTGTCGGTGCAAGCCGCCGGGTGTGCGCCTATGGTGCGGGCGTTTGAAGCGGGCGAACGCTTCGCCGCCGAGTTTCCCGATGCGGCGACGACGGCATCGGGTTTGCGCGTCCCGAAAGCGATTGGCGATTTTCTGATTCTCGATGCGGTGCGCGAGTCGAAAGGGACGGCACTCGCCGTCAGCGACGCGGAGATGATAAGCGCGGCAGGTGAAATCGGAGCGAGTGAAGGGTTGTTCGTCGCTCCCGAAGGTGCGGCGTGTTGGGCGGCGTTGGGTAAGTTGGTGGCTGCCGGAGCGGTTGGACGTGATGAAACCGTCGTGCTGTTCAACACGGGTGCGGGAGTCAAATACCTTGAGAGTTTCGACAACTGATGCGCCGACGATTTACACCATCGGTCATGGCAGACATTCGTTCGAGGTGTTCTTGAGTTTGCTTTGTCAACACGGCATCGAAGTCGTCTGCGATGTGCGCGCGTTCGCACGTTCTCGCTGGGCGCAGTTTAACGAAAAGCCTTTGACCGCAAAACTCAAAGCCAACGGCATCGGCTACGAACACTTGCCGGAATGCGGCGGAAAAATCGTTGTCCCGACGCACGAATTAGAACGCGGGATTGAACGCATTCTCGAATTGGCAAGCGATGCGCGCATCGCGCTGATGTGCAGTGAGTCGCAGCCTTTGACGAAACACAAGCAACCGCAGGCGAATTGTCATCGCGTCGGCTTGCTCGCTCCACCGCTCAAACGACGCGGTTGCCGCATCATACACATCTTGCCGGACGGCGAAACTGTGGAACTAGACGAAGCCCGTATCCCGTCAATTTGGAACGCGGACGGAGTATAAATTCAACCGGACGAAATTTTTTCTCAAAGTGCTTGACAATAATCTCAATCGGAGTAGAATGCCGCCGAATCTTTCCCCCAAACAAGGAGAGAATCAAGCGAGAAGGTCATCTGCGTAGCGAGGACGCGGATGACCTTCTCGCTTTTTTTCGTGTCGAAGGTGATGTAATCTCTCGTGATTCGTACACGACGGGCGGCATCTTTGACCGCCGTCCGTCGTGGGTTGCGTCCATCACAACATCGTGTCTTTGCTGTCTGAACCGACCGGCTCAACCGATGTGTTCACGAGCAGTGGAAATTCCACAAACTGCAAACGCAATCTCACATGGTTTCCGTCTCCCGGTCTCTGCGCCTCTTCGTGAAACGCCTGCCGAGTGAATAACCCATGAACGAGCGTGTCACTTTTTAAGTGCCTGATTCGCGGGGAAATGGTTCAATCCCAAACGCGCGGAGCAACGGTCGCTTTCGTCAACCATCGCAGCGGCGTTAACCGCTACGGCGATGCACATCGCTTCGCTGATTTCTTCTTTCGTGACTCCGAGTTTGAGTGCTTTTTTGATGTGACCATCAAGACAGCCTTCGCACTTGGCGACCATCGAGGCGGCAATCGAAATTAACTCCTGCACCTTAGGGTCAAGCACACGTCGCTCCGGCGTGAAATATATTTCTTTGTATAAAACTCGATAAGCGCGTTTCATGCGCGGCTCAAACATCGAGTATGAAGTCGCCGATGCTCCCGCCTCGTTAAGCGAGAGGCTTTCTTCAGTTGTGTCTGTTATTTCTTGGGTCGCCGTCGAAGTCGTGGAGGCAGACTTCGACTTTTCGTCAATTTTCATCTTGCTCATAAAAATCCTTCCGCTAATAAATACCTAACAAACTTAGAATAGACCTCTTGCAAAAGTCCCGTAGGGACTGACTGACAATAGCCCAGCGATTCATCGCTGGGAGAAATGTCGGAAATGTCTCCAGTCCCGTAGGGACGACTGACCGGATTTTCAAGTGTCCCTACGGGACACGGCAGGTTGTTCGTTCTGCTCCCAGCGATAAATCGCTGGGCTAAAATCAAACGTCCCTGACGGGACGACTTTTGCAAGAGGTCTAATGAATCGCTCTCGTGATTACGGCGATGATTGAAACGAATGGTCGGACTTCCAGCTTGCTTGTGATTCAAGCAAGCCGACTTCGCGTAGAAAATCTTGAATCGTGTTCACATACTCTTCGGGCGCGACGATGAAAGCTTGACCATGCTTGGCGTCCGTGATAACCAACTTGCGCTTAGCGGGATGACGCGCCGCCTCATAAAGCGGTTCAAGCACGCTCTCCGTCGGCATACGCACGTCCAAAGAGCCGCCGATAAATAAAATAGGAACAGTGACTTTTTCCGTCGCGCGCCGAAGGTCGAAGTCACCGGCGGCGAAGTTCATACGCCACGCCGTCAGGTTCGTGAGCAGGGCGGCGAAAGGAATCGTCGGGATGTGCGCGAGTCGCAAATGATGTGTGATGGTGTGATCGAACGACAGAAAACTGGATTCGACGACCACCGCCGTGATGCTTTCGTCTTCATTCAACTCCGCCGCCGCCATCAGCGTCGCCGCCGCCCCCATCGAAACGCCCATCAACACGATTCGGTTTGCCGGTTCGCGCCCGCGCGCGAACTTCGCGGCGGCGATGACATCGCGTCGTTCGGCAAATCCGAGCGTCGAGAACTCGGCGGGACTCGCGCCGTGACGCCTTAAATCATAGAGCAGGACGCCGTAGCCGCGTCGCCAAAATTCGATTCCACGCGCGAGCAGTTCATAGCGTGAACGAAACAAGCCGTGCGTCATAATGATCGTCGTCCGCTCGTTCCGCGACGGAAGATACCAACCTGAGAGGGTGTTTCCATCCGCCGAAGCGAACGTCACGTTCTCGAATTCCGCTCCTAAGTCGGCGGGCGTCTCGGAGCGATTACGCTCGTCAGGTCGCGTACCGGCTTTCGTAATTGCGAAGCTGACGAGATACGGAACGCCCACACAGAAAATTAAAACGAGCGCGATGACAAAGTTAATCACAGGGTAAATGCGTGAAGTTTTTTGTTTGTCAGGCTTGATTTCGCCAAGCGTGGTTTTGTTGACCGACGCTTCATCAAGCGTCGAGATGCCCGCCGCGCGCTTCCCGACGGCGCGCGCTTCCCCGTGCGGTTCTCGAATAAGACGAATGCAAAGCCATGCGACGCCCGTCAAGACCGCGCACGACGCACCAACGCCCGCCATGCCGAAGCGTGGATAAATACTCGCACACAACCAGACGGTCGCGGCGATGCCAAGTTGTGAACAAGCATTTCGCAACGCGATGTATGTCGCGCGTTCGTGCGGTGCAACGAGTTCCGTGATGAGTGCTTGCAAAGGCGCAATGCGAAGTGCGGCGACGAATGCCGCCAAAGCGATCAACACGACGAGCGTGATGCTCAAAGTGAACGTCGGCACGATCAATAATAAAACACTAAGCGCGACGCTGCCGCGTAGAGCGATGCGCCGTTTGCCGTAACAATCTGCCAAATACCCGCCGAGCAAACCGCCTCCGATTGCTGCCGCGCCAGCCAGCGCATAAACCAATCCGACGTTTCCCGTGTCAACGCGAAAAGCTTGAAAGAGCCACACGCCCGCGAAAGACGTGAAGCCGACGACTCCACCGGAAACAAAGAACGCACCCGTCAAGCCCATCAGAGTCGAGTGCGAACGACTCGCCATTCGCATCAATCCCGCAAAGCCGATGACCTCGACGGATGGCACGCTTCCACTTTGCGCTCCGACATGATGGACGTTTTCGTCCTCAATGCGAATCGGCATCGGCAACCGCCACACGATGATGCCGACCAGTGCGGTACACCCTGCCACGACGCCGAACGTCATACGCCAACCGAATTGTTCGGTTAAATATGCGCCAATGGGAATGCCGATGATAGGCGCGAGAAAGTAACTGACCGCGATGCCGCTCATCTGCTTGCCACGCCCGGCGTAAGCCGAAGCATCGGCGAGCGCGGCGATGGCAAGCGCGGAGATTAGCCCGCCCGCAAATCCGGCGAGCGCGCGCGCGAGGTAGAAAACATAAATGTGCGAAGAGACGGCGGCGAGCGTGGCTGCGGCGACGAAGATTACAGCGGACAGCGGCAGCCACAAACGGGTGCGCACACGCCCCGCGAAGCGACTCAATAACAACGCGACGCTTGCCGCCGCAATCGCATACACGCCGGTGCTTCCGGCGACCGATGTTTCAGTCGCACCCAAATTAGCGGCGATACTCGGCGCGATGGCGGCGACGAGTTGTGCATCGCAGAGCGCGACGAAAATCAGCGAACAGACGGCAGTCGTCGCCCATTGAGATGAGGCAACGACCGGAGGTAAATCGGGAACATCTTCGGGGAGTTTGACTGCTTCGGACATCAACAATCCTTCGGGTGAGTTTGTGATGTTCTTCAGCGTGTGTTTGCTGCCGGAATCGAATCGTCCGTGCTTGTCGAAATCGCCCGATTGTCCGAAACAATCGTATTAGCGGCACGCGGCGCGAGAAAGCCGAACACGCGACCGATGAGCGCGGCAACCATTATCGTCAACGACCCGAAAACCAGTCCGCCGACGCGCCCCGTCATCGCTTGCCCCATCGGAGCGCGAGTTCCTTCCGGCACGTTAAGCGCGTCCCAATGCACGAAGTACGTGTTCAAATCCGCGAGGTAGCTGATAAGTGTGGCGGAGAAAATCAGGAGTTGCCCGAAGAACCCGATGACCAATCCGATCAAAGCCGCGCCGAGCCAACCGAAGCCGCCGACGCGCCCCGACAACGCACCGAAGATAATACCGGTGAGGATCGACACCCCAGCAATAGAGAACATCGCGTTGCCGCGCGGGGCGTAAGGAATACCGGCAAGTCCGATGCTGAATCGGGCGACGGCATAGATTAGAAGTAGCAACAGCGGTAAGCGCACGAAGCGAATCACATTGAGCAACATATTAGACCTCTTGCAAAAGTCCCGTAGGGACTGATGATTTTAGCCCGGCGATTTATCGCCGGGGAAATGTCGAAAATGTCTCCAGTCCCGTAGGGACGACTGAACGGAGTTTCAAGTGTCCCTACGGGACACGGCAGGTTATTGTTCTGTACCCGGCGATGAATCGCCGGGCTAATACATTTCAGATTAACGATAGAAAGAGTTTAGCAACTCTCCTTTGATTGAACCACTACCTCTGTCATTCGGTTTGACCTCGAACAATAATGTTCAATGTTCAAAGCCAAATCGCATTATCTGTGTTGAGCGTTGAACATTGAGCATTGAACATTCCGTTACCCGCCGCGCAGATTAAAACTTGCGCGACCATTGATTCTGCCATCGTTCGATGATGACTTTCTTCTCGGTGTAGAACTCCACGGCGTCGCGTCCCTGACTGTGCATGACTCCCAGAAAACTATCCTTCCAACCGCTGAAGGGGAAGTAAGCCATCGGTGCGGCGACACCGATATTGATGCCGACGTTGCCCGCCTCCACCTCGTAACGAAACTTACGCGCCGCCGCTCCGCTCTGGGTGAAGATTGATGCCGCGTTGCCATATAGACTCCGCGACAGAATATCGAGCGCGTCTTCCACCGTTTCGGCGTGGACGAGGCTGAGGACGGGTCCAAAGATTTCCGTCTTCGATAACTCGCCGCCCGCAGGGACGTTTTCCAACACCGTCGGTTTAAGGAAATTACCTTGCTCGTGGTTCGTTACTTTCGCGCCGCGACCGTCAAGCAGCACGGTCGCTCCTTCGCCCATGCCTCTGGCAATCAATCCTTCAATGCGCGTTTTACTTTCGCGGGTGATGACCGGACCCATCTGGCTGGATTCGTCAATGCCGGAGCCGACGGTAATCGCGTCGGCACTCGCCGCAATCGAATCTCTGAATGTATTGCGCGCTTCGCCGACCGTGATTGCGACGGAAACCGCGAGGCAACGCTGCCCGGCGCAACCGAAGGCACTATCGCTCACGATGCGCGTGGTCGTCTCCATGTCGGCGTCGGGAAGAACAACTACATGGTTTTTGGCTCCGCCCTGACACTGCGCCCGCTTGCCGTTGGTTGCAGCGCGGGCGTAGATGTGCTTCGCCACCGGCGTCGAGCCGACGAAACTTATCGCCCGCACCTTAGGATGGTCGAGCAGCGCATCAACGGCAGTTTTGCCGCCGTTCACCAGACTCAAGACGCCGGGCGGCAAACCTAATTGCTCGAACAACTCGAACACGCGCCGCATCGCAAGTGGCACTTTTTCCGAAGGTTTCAAGATGAACGTGTTGCCGCAGGCGATGCCGTAGGGGATGAACCAGAACGGCACCATAATCGGAAAGTTGAAGGGCGTAATCGCGGCAACCACGCCGAGAGGTTGACGAATCATCATTTCATCAATCCCTTTGGCGACATCTTCGAGGTTATAACCTTGCATCAAGGTCGGGATGCCGCACGCCACTTCGACGTTTTCAATCGCCCGCCGAATCTCCGCCCGCGCTTCGACGAGCGTCTTGCCGTTCTCCGTGGTGATGAGCCTTGCCAACTCATCCTCGTGGTCTTCAAGCAGCTGCTTGAGCTTGAAAAGATATTGAATGCGATCTTGCGGCGGTGTGCGACGCCATTCGGGAAAAGCGGCGGCGGCGGCTTCGATTGCCGCCGTCACATCCGCCTCGCCGTCAAGCGGAACCTGCGCCAACGTCTCGCCGGTCGCCGGATTCATCACGTCCGCGAACTCTGTGGCGGTAGAATCCTGCCACCGTCCATTGATGTAGTTGGGCAAGCGATTATTCGTCGTCATAACCATTCTCTCCTTCAATTCTGAATAAGCTCATGATGAAAAACCTGTACAGTGATTAAGCACCGTTTAGAAAAAGTTTCGCTCGCGCTTCACCGCCTCGTCGTAACTTTCACGCGCCCGCTTGACCGCTTCGATTTCCGCTCAGCCCAAGATTCCCGCACCCGTGCGTAAGCGGGATCGTCCGAAGCCGCCATCGAATGTGCGCTGCCCGCGAGCGGTTGAGGTAATAGACTTGCAAAAGTCCCGTAGGGACTGACTGATAATAGCCCAGCGATTCATCGCTGGGAGAAATGTCGGAAATTTCCCAGTCCTGTAGGGACGACTGAACGGATTTTCAAGTGTCCCTACGGGACACGGCAGTTCATTCTGTACCCAGCGATAAATCGCTGGGCTATTATCAAACGTCCCTGACGGGACGACTTTTGCAAGAGGTCTAATAAACGTTGTACTTGATGATGTGGTTAATCTGGCGTGTAGCATTCGCCCCGCACCTCTTAAATTGCCCGCGAGATGATGACCGTTTGGCGTGAATCGTATCTCAATGGAAGACGATGCGCACGTGTTCAAAAGATTAAAAACATAAAGCAGCTTTAATCGCTGCTTAACAGAGCTTTGGGAATGACCGGGTGAGGGTAATCTTTCCAACCTATTAAGGTCGAGCTTTTGACCTTAATGATGTGCTTTATCTCTCGCCCAAAGTTCTTGTCCTGCTGGCTTCATCAAGCGGCGTTTGATTGATGGCACCGAGGCGGACGCGAAACTTGGTGCGGTCGCCGCAATAATAATAATCAAGCGCGTACTCGACCGGTGCGCCTTTGGCGTAGCCTGTGCGTGTGATAAGCAGTGCCGACGCCGGTGTCGGCACTGTGAGCAGTTGCGCTTCCGTTTCATCCAGCATCACGGCTTCAAATGTTTGCGACGCATCATCGGGTCTGAGGTTATAACTCTCATCCATGATTTCATAGACGGATTTATGCTCGATGTCGCGCGTCAGAAAATCGGGAAAGAGATGTTCAGGCAAATAAGTCGTCGCAATCACCATCGGCTGACCGTTGCTTGTACGCAGGCGACGAATGAAGATGGCTTTCCCGCCGAGAGATAAACGAAGCGCGGGGAGTAAAGGCGAATTAACATCCGTGATTGGTCGAATCTCAGCGTCAAGCAAGTGCGAACCGGGTTTCATACCGCGATACGCCATGAATTCGGTGAAGCTGAAAAGCTGGTCTAAATCTTGATCGACTTTCGGTTCGGCGACGAAACTGCCGACGGCGCGGCGCGAATAAGTTAAGCCTTCGTCTTGCAGCCTTGCGAGTGCGCGGCGAATCGTCGCCCGTGCGACGCCAAACTTTTTCATCAACTCTATTTCCGAAGGAAGGGTGTCGTCGCCAACGCGCTGTCGAGTAAATCTAAAGGTTGGAACGGCGGCTGGATGGTGATTACGACGGGCTGGGCGGTGGCGGTCATCATCGCCCGTTATCGGCGCAGGCTTGTTCACCGTCATCGGATTCTGACGCGCACTTTAGGAGAAGCGAAACATGACTCGATACATCGGTGCGATTGATCAAGGCACGACCAGCACGCGCTTTATGATTTTCAATCACGCGGGAGGGGAAGTAGCCCGTCATCAACTTGAACACGAGCAGATTCTTCCCCGTCCCGGATGGGTTGAACACGACCCGGTTGAGATTGCCGAGCGCACGAACACGGTGATTGACGGCGGGATGAGAAGGGCGAATCTCGCTGCTTCTGATTTAGCGGCAATCGGCATCACGAACCAGCGGGAAACAACCGTCGTCTGGAATCCAAAAACGGGACGCCCGTGGTGCAACGCGATTGTCTGGCAGGATACACGGACGGATCGCATCGCCACCGAACTTGAACGAAGCGGCAAGGGCGAGATTATCAGAAAGAAAGCGGGGCTGCCTCCGGCGACATACTTTTCGGGCGGTAAAATTCAGTGGATTCTTGAGAACGTGAGCGGCGTTCGTGAAGCGGCGGGGCGGGGTGAAGCAATCTTCGGCAACATTGATTCGTGGCTTATCTGGAACTTAACCGGAGGCACACAAGGTGGCGCGCACGTCACCGATGTGACGAATGCGAGCCGCACGATGTTGATGAATCTGGAGACGCTCGATTGGGATGACGAACTGCTTTCCTTCTTCGACGTTCCGCGCGAGATGCTGCCCGCTATTCGCCCGTCTTCCGATGCCAACCCTTATGGTATGACCCTGCCGCGCGGAGTTTTCGGAGGTGCTGTGCCTGTTACCGGCGACCTGGGCGATCAGCAAGCCGCGACCGTCGGGCAGGTCTGCTTCGCTCCCGGCGAAGCAAAAAACACCTACGGGACAGGCAATTTCATGCTGCTCAACACCGGCACTAAAATTGTGCCTTCAAACGCCGGATTGTTGACCACCGCCGGTTATAAATTCACGAATCAATTGATGATCTACGCGCTCGAAGGTTCGATAGCCGTCACCGGCTCTGCCGTTCAATGGCTGCGCGATCAGCTAGGAATTATTCAATCTGCAAACGAGATTGAACCGCTCGCCAACACCGTTGAAGACAACGGCGGACTCTATTTTGTTCCCGCCTTCTCCGGCTTATTCGCACCTCACTGGCGTTCGGATGCGCGCGGCGCAATCGTCGGCATGACGCGCTACAACACCAAAGGGCATCTCGCGCGTGCGACGCTCGAAGCTATCTGCTATCAAACGAGAGATGTGCTTGACGCGATGACGAAAGACTCCGGCGTGCGCCTAGAATTACTGAAGGTTGACGGCGGCGCAACCGTCAACGCTACACTCATGCAACTGCAAGCGGATATTCTAGGCGTGAGTGTCGTGCGTCCCGTCGTCGCCGAAACAACTGCGCTCGGTGCGGCTTATGCCGCCGGGTTAGCCGTCGGTTTCTGGACTGACACAGACGAGATGCGTCGCAACTGGCAAGCGGATAAAACATGGCATCCGCGTTGGAGCGCAGACCGGCGAGAAACAGGTTACGCAGGTTGGCAAAAAGCCGTCGAGCGCACACTGAATTGGGTTGACGTGAGTTAACGAAGAGAACACGTCTCGCGCTAAATTCTAGAAAGATTGAGTCCGATAACCAACCTTATGTAGTCGGTGATTTTGCCCATAAGCGTCGTGTCTTCACAAGTGGAACTTATCGGGCAATGCTGCAAAAGACGTAATGTCTCTTATCAGCCGTGATAATGAAAACAGTGTGGTTTTTCACCTGCCGACCACCATATCAGGTATGCCGAAAGCGGAGAGTTATGAGCAAATCGGCTCGCTTTTCAATGTGTAAATAGCTTTGCGTCCGACCACAACATATTGTGCGTCGCCGGTTACTATCGAGCGTTGTGCGGATCAGCCACCGTGTTGTTGTTAAATCAGATTTTGAACATGGATTGTCAGTTCATAACTCTTTGCTCCGTGCTGATTGTTAGTTGTTTGTGACGAGCATGATGCGTAAGTCGCGCACGTTTGTTCCGGTTGTACCCGTCGTGATAGTGTCGCCCAAGTTATCGAAGAAACTGTAGGCATCGCTGCGTTCAAGGTAATCGTGTGCGTCCAAACCGATTGCCGCTGCACGCTCCAGTGTGGTCTCGTCAGCTATCGCCCCTGCTGCCGGAGAATTACCGTCTATCCCATCCGTCCCCGCGTGAAGCGCAACCATATGTAGCGCGGGCGAATCGCTCCGTGGAGTGCGGGAGCGCATCTCATGTATCTCAATCGCGCAACGCAACGCGGCTTCCGAGTTTCGTCCGCCCTTCCCCGACCCGCGCACCGGACACGCGAATTCACCGCCGGAAATCAAACACCCGGTGCTTTCGCCGCCTATACGCCGCTTCAACCCGGCGAGCCGACTGACGAGTTGTGTACATCCTTCGGCGATTGGTTGTTCCACAAGGTCGCGTGCCACTTCAACAACCAACCCGCGTTCACGCGCGATTTTTTCAACATGTTCTAACGCACTTTCGTTATCGAGTAAAACAAGATGTTTATGTTCTGCTTCGTTATCGCAGGTTAAGTCGCGCGCTGCATCATCGTGCGTCGCCACAGCATCATCAAAAGCATATAGAACGGCTTCCGGCAAGCGTGCCGACAAGTTGTAATCCCTGACGATGCGGCGGGTGCTTTCGATTTCCGCGCGGCGAGACCGGAGTGCCATTGTCAATCCTGAAGCGACACTCGCTTCGTCGCTTTTATTCGTATCGGAGACGATTAACGTCGCCTGTTTTGCGCGCCGGGCGAACCCGCTCAACCCGCCGCCTTTAATTGCCGACAGAGCGCGGCGCACCGTGTTGATTTCCGCAATCGTCGCTCCGCATCCGACCAGCACGCGGTTCATCGTTTGTAAATCCTGAAGCGTGATGCGTTCATCGCGCGGCAACTCCATCATCGCCGAACCGCCGCCGGAGACGAGAAAAATCACCAACGCACGTTCGCTGTTTGCTTTTCGTAAAAGTTCGATTGAACACCGCGCCGCTTCAAAACTCCTTTCATTCGGCACGGGGTGTCCGCCCGCAAAAACCCGCCAACAATCTGGAAGCAAAACATCAGTGTGAGGTGCGGAGACGACACCCGCCGTCAGCTTATCGCCGAGTACGGCGGTTAATGCCGTTGCCATCGCGTGCGCCGCTTTGCCGACCGCGATTGAATATATCGCCGTCAAATCACTCAGGTCATAATCACTATCGCCAATCCACAAATACGAACCTTCAAGCCGCACCGCTTCACGCATTTTGCGTCCGGCATTCACACTGTCAAGTCCCGCCGCGAACAGTTCGAGCGCGATGTTTCTTAACTCATGAATCGAAGAATGTTGATTTCTCATAAGACCTTAAAAACGCCGCCGATAACTGAATAGCAGCAACCTTAGGTTAATATATCCGGGCAACTCGCAGAAACTAATTTTCGATTGAAAAGGTGTGACAGACAAATGATTAAAGCCGTGATTTTCGATGTTGACGGAACACTGGTTGATTCCGTTGACGACCACGCGAAGGCTTGGCAGGAGACGATGAAGAAGTACGGCAAGGACATAGCTTTCGCCGATGTACGCGAGCAAATCGGTAAGGGCGGCGACCGGTTTATGCCCGTGTTCTTCTCGAAAGAAGAACTCGATGAGTTTGGTGATGAGTTGGAAAAGGAACGTGGGGAACTATTTCAGAAACAGTATTTACCAAATATCAAACCGTTCCCGAAGGTGCGCGAACTATTCGAGCGGATTTGCGCGGACGACAAAAAGATTGCCCTCGCATCTTCCGCCGTCGAAAAAGAACTTGAGCATTTCAAGGAATTACTGAACATCAAAGATTTGCTCGAAGCCGACACAAACGCCGATGATGCCGAAACATCGAAACCCGAACCCGACATCTTCCTCGCCGCGATGAAGCAACTGGGGCATCCGAAACCCGAACAAGTAATCGTCATCGGCGATACGCCTTACGACGAAATCGCCGCGACCAAAGCCGGACTGAAAACCATAGGCTTCCTCTCCGGCGGATTCCCCGAAGACCAACTGCGCGGCTGCATCGCTATCTTCAAAGACCCGGCTGACTTACTCGCGCGCTACGACGAATCGCCGCTTGCCGCCACCGTCAACACTTAAATCGTTTTGATATTTTGAGTAATTGCGGGAGCAAAACCTTTGCCTCCGTTTTAGTCGGGGATAGTGAATCTAAACGTCGAGCCTTGACCGAGTTCGCTGTCAACTGCTACTTGCCCGCCGTGCGCTTCGACGAATTGTTTGACGATGGCAAGTCCGAGTCCCATGCCGCTTTTCCTGTCGGGATCGGTTTCCAGTTTGTCGAACACCGTTTCGAGTCGGTCTGCCGGAATCCCCGCGCCGTTGTCGCTAACCCAGCATTCGACGGAAGCGGAATCTTTAATTTGCTGCGCCCCGATAATGATTTCTCCGTTCGGTGTGTAGTCTATCGCGTTAGAAATCAAGTTCTGAAAGATAAGGTTCAGCATTCCGGCATCGCCTAATGCCGTCAGTTCTTCGGGTATGTTGTTGATTAAACTCAGATTTGAAGCGGCGGCTAAAGGACTCAGATCACTAACGAGGACTTCAACCAGCCGCCTTAGATTTACCGCCCGCCGCTCTATCTTTTCATTCACCTTCGCCTTTAGATTCGCGTCTTCTTCCACCACTTTAACGACAAGTGAATTTAAGCGGGTAACATTGCGATGCATGGTTTCCAGTAACTTGGCAGCCCGCTCGTCCTTTGCTACATCAGGGATTGTAGCTTCGAGCAGCTTAGCCGCCATTGCGATGGTTGAAAGCGGAGTCCTGAGATCGTGTGCGACGAAGGCTAGATGCTCCTCGCGTCGTTGCTGTATCTCCAAAGCTTTTTGCGTGGCATACGTCTTCACCGCGAGACCGATTGACATGTCAATGACGCGGTTGATTGTGCGGTTCACCGGACCGCGAAGGCTTATGTCATGCCTTTCGATAAGGTCTTGAATGACACCGCGCAGGGCGTTGTATTCCGCCACCACTTCCTCAATATCGAATCCGATGCGAAGTCGGTCTAAACCGTGAATAACTGCGGTCTTTTTTAATTCCCTGATCATTGAATCATCAACAAACGCCGCCAGTTCATCAGCCAGTTCTTCAAGTAAATCTGGGATGTGATTGTTGAGAGTCGGCACGTCAAGGTCATAAGCTATTGAAAGCTGTCGCACCTCCTGCCGCCACGCGGCGAGTAAGGTATCGCGCTCCCGTCTAATAAGTTCCGCCAATTTGTGAAGATTTTCAGTGGACAATGTTTAACTCCGTTAAGGATCAAGTTTGACTGTGCGCGGGATTTACTTCAAGTGTTCTTTTGCTCGGTCAATCATCCGATTGTTGCCTTCATAACTCAACTCATCAACCGCGTTTCGTGTATCGGGCGGATAGATATTTTGACGATAAACCGGATAGGCACTTGTGCGAAGGTGCGCGAGTGTGTGATGACCGCGACGCGCGGCGCGCTCATGCCTTAGCGCGGAGATGTCTACGGGCGCGAACACGATGCGCTCGCCCGGACCCGGCGAAGATTCGGCAAGCAATCGCCCGTCGAAATCAACAATCTGACTGCCGCCCGACCATGAATACGGCGGATAGTTTTTAAGACTCGCGCCTTGATTGGCGGCGACGACGAATGCCGTGTTCTCAATCGCACGCGCGCGGTTAATCACCGTCCACCAATCCATCGGGGCGGTCGCATTCCACGGATCCATGTATGCCGAAACTCTCACTAAAACTTCCGCGCCGTTGGCGGCAAGTTGGCGTATCGCTTCCGGGAAAAGCCAGTCATAACAGATCGCGCAGCCGATGCGACCGATGGGCGTATCGGCAACCGGAAACATTTCTTCCGCATAGCCTTCGATGTCGTGCGGACTTGAATGCACTTCGTAAGGAATCCACGGGTTGACCTTGCGATACTTGTACACTGTGCCTTCGGGTGCGATGAGACACGTCGTATTGAAGACACGTCCCGGATAGCGGGCGTCGCGTTCCAGCATCGAACCGGACTGAATATAGATGTTGTGTTCGCGCGCCTTCGCTTCGAGTCGTTCGGTGTGTTCGTTCGGAATCTCGACCGCGAGTTTTTCCAACAGTTCCGCGACCGTCTCAAAGATCGGGGCGGCGTGCGCGAACTCCGGGAACACGACGAGACGCACGGGCAGGAAAGGCGCGCTGCCTGCGACCGCCGAATCAATCATCGAAAGCATTCTGTCCGTGTTGCGCCGCATCTCACGACGCTCGACGGGATTGGGTAAATCTGTCTGGCAAACGGCGGCTGAGTATCTGATATGCGTGTGGTTCATCTCTCTATTTCTTTCCGAATCGAATCTGTTTGAATCACTGACTCACCTTACGCGATTCTGGTTTTCAGCCGCGTTCACGCGGCTTTCCGCGAAGCGGCGACTAGCCACGCGATTCATCGCGTGGACAACTGGCGTGAACAGTGAAAAAGGGTTTTAACGTCCTTTTGGAAAGGTCGGCTTTAGCCAATCGCTAAAGCGGGTGCAGGAAGGACGTTAAAACCCTTTTTCACTATCTGGCTTTCCCAAACCCAGCCGTCAAACGGAACCTGTCTAGTTGCCGCTTCGCGGAAAGCCCGATGAATCGGGCTGGAAATCATGACCGCGTAAGGTGAGTCACTGAATCAATTTTCCTAAAACCCCACTGACGACGCGCGTGTTATATCGTTCAAGATAATCAAGATGCGCGGGCGTGTCGGGATACTTTTCCGGTGAGGTGTACGGATAGCGTTTCATTTTATGGAACGGGAGCGGCGCAACGAGGTCGGGCGTCGCGGAATTGATGTCCATCTCCTTGCTGAAACCATCAACGTAAAGTAGAAACGTGCGCGTCCAGTCTTTCGGCAACGCGGGCAAGGCGTTTGCGTCGAACTCGATAATCATTTCATCGCCGGGACGCGAGACGACGAACATATCGTCGGTGCGTGCGAGCAGTTCGCGCACGTCGCCTTCGCGCGTGTAACGTCCGGGAATCTGTTTCCATCCGGCGTCGGCACTCACTCGATTATAATCATAGATGAGCGGTTCGCGTCCGTCGGGTTTGAGTTCGGCGGAATAGCCGCGCCAGCGCAAATCGGCGCGCAAGGGATTTAACCCTGTGGTTTCAATCGCGGAATCAATCCGATTTTCCGGCAAATCCGCGACTTGAATTTTGTCCCAGTAAATGCGGGCGTTGGTCGTGATGCGAACCTCGCGGCTATCGGTTAAAAACTTGCCGGTTAAATCAACCGCGACGGTCTGCGGTCGTCCGACGGGCAAGCCTATGTTGTCAATCACGGTCTTCCACGCCCCCTGTTTATCGCGCACTTGAAGCGCGGGAAATTGCAGACTTAAATTTTGTTGAGCGGCGGCGACGTTATCGCTTGAAAAAGCGTAATCCGTCCACGCCGTCATCAACAACATCAACGGTTTTGCTTTCGACCCTTTTGTATCGGACTTGCCCAAATCAAGCATCAACGTGTGCGGTTCGCTGTAGCCGCGAATCGAATGCAATTTGAAACCCTCGACAAACACACGGTCAACTTCCCTGATTTGTGGCAACACATCGCGCCCTCCATCATCGGTTGCCGCGACGGGCAAGCGCGCATTTATGGTTTGATAAATTATCAACTTTGACGATGTGGGATTTCCCAAACCTTCGTTCGGATAAATCTCTACGTTTTTCGGATGCGCGACGCTCAGCAGTTTCACGTTGTCCATGAACACGGCTTCTTCGAGTTCGTTCGTGATGCGGAGTTTATATCTGCCGTCTTGTTCTCTAAGCTTATCGGACGCGATACGAACGTATTCATCGGGGTCTGGAAAATTGTATTGCCCCTGTGCGACGAACGCCCCCATCTCGCCGCCGCCCATCATGTCGGTGATGAACTCGAAGCGTTCGCCGTTCCATGTGTAGAGAAACGGGCATGACGACGGCTTGCGGTCGAGTTCCTGAATCGAAAGTGTGCGCGTCGCAATACTTGTTTTAGGTTGGGTGCTGGGTTCGGTATCGGGTTTCGCGGCTAAATCGGTTTCGGCTTGGACGACGCCGGAAGTCCAGATTACGCGCACGGCATCGGGCGCGGAGCGACTGCCAAGACCGAACACCACATCGGCGGGCGCGGGTGCGGGACTGGCGGAATAGGTTTCGAGTTTCTGCCACAGGCTGCCCGCGCGGGCTTCGATTTTCGCGGCGACCGCACTGCGATTACTGACGCGCCCCGCGAGTTGAACGCGCACGGAGTTATTGCGATTGCCGCCGTCGTTACGCGCGACTTTGAGTGAACCGTTAGCCAATCTCAAAATCATGTCGGTGTCGCCGTCCACATCCAAATCGCCGGACGCGAAACTTCGCGCCCACCATCCACCGTCGGCGGGCGGTTGCGCGTTAGCGGGCAACAGGCGTTCGCTCACATCAACGAAATTGTCACCGACATTTCGCCAAGCCCGCAAGCCTTTATCCGAAACGGCGATGACATCGAGCAGACCGTCGGCGTCATAATCCATAATTTGCGCCGCGTCAATCGCCACTAATGGAGAACCGGAAGCCGTCTTATCGTCTTTCGCATTCTCCACAATCGGACGGACGCGAAACTTCCCCTGCCCGTCGCTCAACGCAAGGAGACTCGCATCGTCGCGGCGTCCGAAAAAGAAATCGGTGAAGCCGTCTTTGTTGAGGTCGCCCGCCGCCGCGCACGTCACACGCCCCGCGACGTTCAAGCCGACTTCCGCCGCCGTATCACGAAACGTCCGGTCGCGCAGATTGCGATACAACACGGGCGGGCGATTGTATTCAACGACAAGCAAATCAACATCGCGGCGATTATCGTAATCGGTCGGGACGACAGCGACGGCGCGATTGTCTCCCTTTTCATTGCCCGCGACTTTCGCGGCTTCCGTGATGTCCGTGAATTTGCCGTCGCCGTTGTTTCGCAGCAAAAGATTCGGCGCGCCCGCGAGTTCATCAAGCGCGACGGTCGTGCGTTTTATGTCACCGCTCGTCGGTTTTGAAAGGTCTGCGAAACCCGCGATGAAGATGTCCAAATCGCCGTCGTGGTCAACATCAACAAACGCCGCCGAGCGTGACAGAAACGGATACGCGGCGAGTTCCGCGCTCATCGTGCGGTCGGTGAATTTTCCCCCTCCTTCGTTGTGATACAACGTGCCGGGCTTATTAGTCCCGTAACGCAACACGAACAAGTCCGCGCGCCCGTCATTGTCATAATCACCCGCGACAGCCCCGATGCCGATGCTTCCGGCAGGTAAATCAGCCAAGCCGGAATCCTTCGTGACATCAGTATATTTCCCCGCATCGTTGCGGTAGAGGCGTTGGAAATCGGAAGCGACTTCAAACAAATCAAGATCGCCGTCAACGTCATAATCAAATAAGGTGACGCCGCCGTGTGACGCTGCGATGCGCGCCCGCGCTGTCTCGCTCAAACGTCCGTCCGGCAAAATCGAAGCATCTTGTGCATCGTTTGAATTGACGTTCGCTCTGGCTGAAACTTGTTGGCGACGATTGCCCGTCACGTCTGCGGGCAGAACTTGCGCGGAAGCGTCCGCGAATGTGACGGCGGGCGTCGCGCGAACGACTAAATCACTTTCCGCTCCCGTCGAAACGACTGCTTCGGCGTAGCGTCCCTGTTCGAGTTAGTTCTGTCCGATAGAAGTTCCCGCCCCGCTCTGACGCAGTTCTTGAAAGCGCGCGAGCAGTCGCCCGCCCTCTTCGCGTTCATCGTTGCGTTGCAAGGCGAGCGCGAGATTATAAACGGCAGTCGTGTTGTAGGGTTCGGCGGCGAGTGCTTTGCGAAACACCGTTATCGCTTCGGCGTACTTGCGTTGCTGCGCGTAGAGTTGACCGAGATTGACATTCGCCCCAACGTCCTGCGAATCCAAAGCGATTACGCGGCTGAAAAGCGCGATTGCATCGTCCGTGCGGTTCTGTGCCTTGGCGATAAGTCCGGCGATATACACGGGCTGTGGAGCTTCGGGCGCAAGCTTCATTGCGACATCGGCGGCGCGCAAAGCTTCATCGGTTTCCGGCACATTATAAAGCGCGATAGCGAGATTGATATTAGCGACGCGCAAGTTCGGGTCAATCTTCAACGCCCGCCGGAACGCTTCCGCCGCTTCCTTGTGGTTGTATTGTTCGAGCAGCGCGACGCCCAAATTATTTTGGCGATAAGCCTCTTCACGCATCGCGGGTGTCACGGTTTTTTGCGGCGCGGACACTAGCGACGCATCCGGGTTTTGACTGTGAACGATGTACGAAGCAAAGAATATGACGAGCAGAATCGTTGCCGATATGACGGCGAAAGTTGAACGGGAAAATAACTTCATAAACTTTTCGGAAAGCCAAACAACGGCTTCATAGGCGTTTTGCCCTGATAGTCAATAATTACCGAAAAACGGTTTCGAGCGTTGAGATTTAATCGTTCGGGAATGTCATCTATTCCTCGTCGTAGCGGCTTATGTTGTAGCTTGCCTTCGTAGTCAACGATATGGACTCGCAGACTAGACAACCTTCTTGATTAAACCCGGTGTGGTGTGGTCGAGGCGGTTATCGTTCGTCCAAACTCCGGTGCAACCATAATGTTGTGCGGCGGCAAGGTGAATGGCATCGGGCGTTTTCAATCCTTGATGCGCCGCGCGTAGTTCAGCCGCACGCAGAAAGACTTCGCGTTCAAGCGGCACACTTTCGATTTGCATAAACCAAGCCTGATATTTATCAATCAGCAAGTTGTTGTGTTTGCGTAGCGGCATCACCAAACATTCCATCTCGACTAAAGCGGAAATCACTAACACGGCATCAGGCACACTTGCCAGCGACTTTTCGACGGCAACGGCGAAAAGCGCGTGTTCTTCGATAAGGTAAATGACGATGCAGGTCAAGGTAGATGCGCGGCGTTAGTCCCATGAATTGCGGTTCTCCTGAATTTGCGCCTCAATCTCCTCCACACTCGAACGCGCCGCTTCAGGAAGTCGGTGGGTTCGCAAAAACTCCAACGCGGCGGCGACGTTGCCTTGTGCCTGCGCGTCCACTCGCTCTTGCGTTTGCTCGTCCGCTTCGTCAAGCAGCGTCACCAACGCCCGTGTCCGCCGCTCCACGCGCACCGGCTCCAATAGGCGAACCTTTCCGTTCACGTCAATCTCTGCTTTTATCGTTTGCAACATAATTTTCGATACGCTCCTTCACCAATCGTTTCAACCGGATTCTAACCGCACCTTTATTCCTCGTCGTAGCGGCTCAGGTATAACTTGCCTTCGTAGTCATTGAGTCCGAGTACAACTTGCTCAAGAAAGCCGCGCCTTCCCAACACGTTTCGCCCGAAACTCGCATCGGCGGCGAAGCCAACTAAGGCATCGAGTTCAAAGCCCGCAACTGACAAATTGACTTCGTGTAGATAGATAACGAATGTTCCCGTCACCGTCCCGATGAATTGATGTACCCCACCTTCAATGTCGAGTCCGAGTTGTTCGCCGATAGTTCGCGCGAAAACGCAGAAGAAAGAACCCGTATCTATCTTGGCTTCGCATGGAACACTCTCACCGCTCAATTTGAGAGCCACGTTTAGCGTGATGCCCGGCTGTCCGGCATCGTAAGCCAGCATCCGACCGAAGGACAGTTCATAGCTCATAACCAGCCGCCCATTTCGATTATCTCGTCAGGCTTTGTTAGGTAAGTTATGAAAACTTTGGTGCTACCCACAGCACGCGCGGATTCTCTTGCTTCGCGCATTGTGCGTCC
>JBGTMR010000372.1:0-4059 GCA_041743485.1 Pyrinomonadaceae bacterium | reverse complement strand
ATGAGTTTCATCAGAAGTGATGTTATGCGTTTCGCGGGTCACGACGCCGCACTTCGTGTGTCTCACTTCGCCAATCCAACTTGCGAGTTCGGCGGCGTTGCCGACGGTCGCGGAGAGAAGCAACAGGCGGACGCGGGCGGGCAATAAAATAATCGCTTCTTCCCAGACATGCCCGCGTTCTTCATCGCCGAGATAGTGGGCTTCGTCGAGTATCACGAGGTCGGCGCGCAAATCTTCGCCGTGCCGCAGGGCGTCAAAAAGTTGATTGCGGAAAACTTCGGTCGTGCCGATGATAAGCGGGGCATCGGAATTTTCGCGGCGGTCGCCCGTCAGGATGCCGACGTTTTCCGCACCGAACTCGTTTGAAAATTCGACGTATTTGGAATTGGTCAAAGCTTTAAGCGGACTTGTGTACCAAGCCTTCTTGCCCGCCGCGAGCAGACGCCGAATCTCTTCGCGCGCAATCCAAGTTTTGCCGCTGCCCGTCGGGGCGGTGACGAGTACGTCTTCAAATTCGAGACGGCGAAGCGCGTCGAGTTGAAACGCATCCGGCTTAAAGGGTTTAGGTTCGGGCGTGCCGATGCCTTCGAGCATACGGCGCACGGCGGACGAGCGACGAGGCGAAGCACCGCCTTCGGTGTTCACCCGATGCGATGCGGGTTTAGTCGGCGATTGGTACGAGACAGGTTTGGTGCGGTCGTTTGTTTTAAGCGTGCCGCGCGGTTTCGTGTGCCGCTTCGATGACGGATTTTTTGTGCCGCGTGTGCGTGTCATGCGAAGCATCATAACGCAACGGCTTTGTGAAAAGGGGTTGGCGGGTGTTAAGTTTTTGTGTGGAAAGCGGGGCGCGCTTCCTCTGTATGTTGTCGGTATGTCGGCGGCATCGGCGCGGAAACGGCTTTCATCAAAGCGCGATTCGCCGCCAACTTATACGCGCGGGGCGGCGTCTAAGCTTTGTTTTGCGGACGTTATAACAAAGCGCATAACGGTTGATTGCGGCAGTGATATTTATGGTTGACGAGACGATATTAAATGCGACGGCAAGCGGTTCGACGGGCGATGGTCTTGGGTCATCGGGAACAAACCGCACCGATGAAATGTTTAGGGCGTACCGGCGGCAATTGAAAAACCGTCGTGGGCGCGCTTTAGCTTATACGGTCATCGGTTCGCTTCTGCTCCACGCGAGTTTCGTGCTTGTCGTCGCGTTCGTTCCGGCGGTCAGTGACGCGCTTCATCTCGTGAACATGTTTCAGGGCGCGGACTTCGCCGATGAATCTTACAATCGCACGCGGATTAAAGACACGACGCAAGAAGTCGTGGCGATTGTCAACGCGAACGATCTGTTTCAGTACCCGGAAAGCTATTTCACACCGTATCACGGCACGCGATTGACGCCCGAAACCGCGAACGATTTCAGTGATGCGTTCGTCGTTTCGACCGCCCCGAACTTCACGCCCGAACCTTTGTTCCCGCTTCCGACGCCCGTGCCGACACCGCGACCGACGCCCGCGCCGCCCGTCGTCAAACCGACACCGGACGCGACACGCTCGAATGCGAACACGAACACAGCCGTCGCATCCGCGACCAACGCGAACAATACGAACGGCAACGCGAACAACTCGAACGAAGAAGTCGCCGCCGAACCGACTGAGCAGGAAGCGCAGAAGGCGAAAGAGCAGTTGGGCTTTCCGAAAATCAATTCGCGCCCGTTCAAAGATTTACTCGCGCGCGGCAAGACGCTTCACGATGCGAAGCAGATTGATTTGAACGCGAAGTTGGAAGTGGAAATTGAAGCGACACGCGCGAAAGACGGTTCGCTCACGGATGTCAAAATCGTGCGCGCGACGGGTTCGCCCGAAGCCCGCCAACTCGCCCTCGATTTCATCTCCGCCTTGAGTGACAGTCGTGTCTTGAGTCGTCTCGAAGGCATGAACCGTTTGAATATGGCGGTCACGCTCGACGACGAAAAAGTCAGTACGGAAATCAAAAGCGAGATGACTTCCGTTGACGAAGCCTCGACGATGAGCAAAGGCTTGAACGGGCTTTTGTTCTTTGCGATTCTCAAACAGGAAGGCGGCGAAGAAGCTGTCCAGATTTATAAAAAAATCAAATTGACGGCGCGTGATAAACATCTCATCGTTAATTTTGCGATGCCGCGCGCGGAAGCCGGAACGCTGATTACGACGCAATTAGCGAAGCCGAGCGAGAAGGCGGCTTCGTCTTTTTAATAATGTGTTGCCTATGAGAGCAAATGAGCATAGAAAGAGGGGCGATACCCGTTACCGAGTTGCTACACCGGAATCAAACGCCTTGCTCGGTTCGCCGACACTATCCGGTCTGTGTACGGGAAGGCACGCCCCTTAGCCCCAGTCAATGATAACACTTACAGCAACCACTATTAGGATACTACCCGCATATTAACTCGCTTGCGAGACTTGCGGACGCTCACTTACAATCAACCGTGCCTTAGCTGCGGCAGCAGCTTCAAGAAGGTAGCCCACAGTGAAGGCGTCAGCCGTAACTGTGGGACTAAGCGATAATTATTATTTTAGCTGCGGCAGCAGCGTAAGAAAATCCGATGAGTTTGCGTAAGCATAAAAATTTCTGTCGCTACTGCCGTAGCTTGAAATCTCTATTTACTTGTAACCCACAGTTACGCTTCGCTCCACTGTGGGCTACCTTCTTGACGCTGCTGCCGCAGCTAAAAATAAGGCTAACTTCAAGCCTAGCGTTGATTCTTGATTCGCATCTTTAACATTCAATCTCCTAATTTCCTTCGATAAAACACAAACCTAAACAGCCATGATTGACAAGTTTCTGACCAAAGTTTTCGGCAGCAGCAACCAGCGTTACTTGAAAGGTATTCAACCCCTCGTCGCGCGTATCAACGAACTCGAACCGCAAACGAAGGCTTTGAGCGACGACGAGATGCGCGCCCGCACCGTTCGCTTTCGTGAACAGATTGCCGGAGCCGTCAAAGACGTGACGGATAAGGACGAACGCAAAAGGCGCGAGCGCGCGGCACTCGATGAGATTCTGCCGGAAGCCTTCGCCCTTGTGCGCGAAGCGAGCGTGCGCGCGACCGGAATGCGTCATTTCGATGTGCAACTTATCGGCGGCATCGTGCTTCATCAAGGGCGCATCGCGGAGATGCGGACGGGCGAAGGCAAAACCCTTGTCGCCACCTTGCCGTGTTACTTAAACGCGCTCACGGGGCGCGGCGTCCACGTCATCACGGTCAACGATTATCTAGCCAGCCGCGATGCCGAATGGATGGGACGCATTCACGGCTTTCTCGGTTTGACCGTGGGTTGTATCCAGAACGACCTTGACGATTGGCAGCGCAAAGACGCTTACGCCGCCGACATCACTTATGGCACGAACAACGAGTTCGGCTTCGATTATTTGCGCGACAACATGAAGTTCGATTTGGCGACGACCGTTCAGCACGGTCACTACTTCGCCGTCGTTGATGAAGTTGATTCGATTCTGATTGACGAAGCCCGCACGCCTCTGATTATTTCCGGCGCGTCGGACGAAGCGACCGACAAGTATTACCGCGCCGATGCCGTCATCCCGCAATTAAAGAAGGGCGAAGAAGACAAAGCGAACAACCTCAAGACCGGCGATTACGTCGTTGACGAGAAACAGCACACCGCCGTTTTAACCGATGAGGGCGTCTCGAAAGCCGAGCGTCTGTTGGGCGTCGGCAATCTCTACGAGCCGTCGAATATGGAACTGCTTCACTGCGTCGAACAAGCTTTGAAGGCGCACACCCTGTATCGCCTTGATCATCATTACGTCATACAGGACGGCGAAGTCATCATCGTTGATGAGTTCACCGGACGCTTGATGAAAGGGCGTCGGTGGTCTGACGGACTTCATCAGGCTGTCGAAGCGAAAGAGCAGGTGAAAATCGAACGCGAAAACCAAACTCTCGCCACGATTACTTTGCAAAACTACTTTCGCCTGTACGAAAAGCTTTCCGGCATGACCGGAACGGCGGAGACGGAAGCCGAAGAATTCGGGACGACTTACAACCTTGACGTGACGGTCGTG
>JBGTMR010000371.1:0-11104 GCA_041743485.1 Pyrinomonadaceae bacterium | reverse complement strand
CCCGTGTATTTCCCGTCAAAATTCCAGTTGCGCCCGTCGTCCATTTCTCCGTAACCGTCATTGTTATAGCGATAGAACGAAGCACCGTTCGGCGTCTCGACTTTCAAAATCTCATCCACGACTTTGATTGACTTCGCAATCAAAGCATCATCGGCGGGCTTTATCCCAAGCCGCACGAGTTCCAAAAATCCCGCGTCCACAATCTTCCGCTCATCCATCACGCCCGCGCCGTTGTTCAACTCGCGCGGCTCGCCGTCGTTCGGATTGTTGTTCTCCGTCACACGCAGATAATAATTTTTGTCACCATAAAAACCCGTCGTCGTCGCCGTCCATGCTTCGACGTTTCGCGCCCAATCATCGGCTTTCGCTTCATAGATTTTCGCGTTCGCTTCGTCGTTATTCTTGCGCGCGATGTCGGCGGCGCACACCAATCCCGCAATCTCCGCCGCAATCGTCGAAGGCGAAAAACCCGATTCCTCTTCCCATCTTTCCTGCGGCGTGTACGCACCGTTTTTAACGATAAAATCGGCGGCGGGCTTAACGTGCTTGACGTAAGTTTCGTTATCCGTGCGCCCAAGTTGATAAGCCAGAATCAACGGAAACGCGACCTCATCCAACTGCAAACTTCCCCAGAACGGGCGACCGTCCAACCAAGAGTTTTGCGGAAAACTCCCGTCCGCTTTCTGTTGAACCTTAAACAGATAATTCAACGCCCTGTCCGCCGCCGCCTTATCGCCCAGAGCCATGTACGCCGTTGCGACCTGATACAAATCCCGCGCCCACACGAGATGATAACCGCCGACGTTCGGCTCATTCGCATTCGACCCGCCGCCCCACGGCACACTCAAACTCGCAATGTTCGCCCCGCGATAAGTCTTATCTTCATGCGCCTTGAGAACCATCGCCGCCATCTCGAATTGACGTTGATACTTTGTGTCAACTTTACGCAAAGTCTTCACATACTCTCGCCAACCTCTTTGGTATTCGTCACGCGCCGTATTGAAGTCTTTGCGAATAGAATCTTTCGCATTTTTCAATGCTTCGTCCGGCTCTTTGCCGAAGCCTAACGCAAGCGTGAATCTTTCAAGCGTTGTGCCAATAACACTGCCGTTAAAAATTTGCGCGACTTGCACGGTATTACCATTCGCGGCGCGAACATGATTGCTGTCAATGTCGCCTTTCGTTTTTAACTGCACTAGCCCGTCGCTCGTTTCAAAATAGCCGTTCGTGAATTTATTGAATGCGGATAATCTTGCGCCTTGCGTGAACGGCATAACTCCGACTAGCGCGGATGCCTTATCAGCGTCACTTGCCATCAATGCGTAATCTTGCGTCCACGCCGAATCGTGCATCCCACTATTGTTCAAAGACGAATCATAATAAACATACAGCCGATGCTCGCCCGCTTTGCTTTCCTTAAACTGAACATCAATCAACACCGAAGCCCGCTCAACATCCGTGATGTATGTTTTCACAATCTCCCACGCGCCCGACTTCGCTTTGTTCGTCTGCCGGAACGTCAAGCCCTCGACCGCTTCCGTCGTGTGAATCGCATCATCCCTTTCCGTCTCGACCTTGCCCGCTTTATCAACCACGATGAACTGCAACAGGCGCACATTCGCCACGTCAACCGTCGGGTAATAAACCTCCGTCATCACACCGTCAAGCAACGTGAACCACACCTTCGATTCAAGCGTCGTGGAAGTTCCGACTCCGGTTTTACCCGCGCCTTCCCACTGTGCATCCTTACCCGGCGCGCCCGGCGCGAGATTGTTTTGCGCGAATGAGTGAGATGAGAAAAGGACAAGACAGACGATGATAAATATGTGTTTCATAAAATTGATGATTGATAAATCAAACCACAGAGGCACAGAGATTACACAGAGCAGGCACACAGAGATTTATAAAAGTTTTCTCTGTTTCTCTGTGCTTAATCTCTGTGCCTCTGTGGTTAAAGATTTCATACTCCCACCGCGTGACCCGTCGCCGCCGCCATCACACGCTCCGGCGTCGCGTCGCCTCTCACAAACTCACCCGTCACGCGCCCTTCATGCAACACCACCACGCGGTCAGCCATCCCTAAAACTTCCGGCAACTCCGATGACACCAAGACCACGCCCAAACCCGACTGCGCCAAACGGTTTATCTCGCGGTAAATTTCCTGCTTCGCTCCCACGTCAATCCCGCGCGTCGGTTCATCCAGAAACAACACTTTCGGATTCGTCAACAACCACTTTGCCAGCACAACCTTTTGTTGATTGCCGCCCGACAAAGTTCCCGCAACCGTCTCGACAGAGTTGGCTTTGACGCGCAAATCCACGCGCATCTTTTCACCTTCGGCGCGCTCGGCATTCATGTTCGTGATGAATCGCCCGCTCACTCTTTCGAGACTTGCGAGCGTCATGTTATTGAGAATCGTTTGGTCAAGCACGAGTCCGAATCGTTTGCGGTCTTCCGTCACAAAACCTATGCCGTGACGTATCGCGTCGGACGGCGAATTGATACGGGCGGGGATGCCGTTGATGAGACAATCGCCGCTCTTAAATCCCGGATGCGCTCCGAACAGTCCCATCAAAAGCTCGCTTCTGCCCGCTCCCATCAAACCCGCGATGCCTAAAATCTCGCCTTTGCGAACTTGAAAACTGACGTTATCAACCAGCAACTTGCCGCGCACGTCGGGGTCTTCGACCGTGATGCCGCGCGCTTCCATCACGACTTCGCCGTGCGTGTGCGTCATCGCCGGATAGATGTCGCCGACTTCGCGCCCGACCATCAGAGAGATAACTTTATCCTGCGTCATCTCGCTTGCCGCGCTTGTTCCGACCGTGCGCCCATCGCGCAAGACCGTGATGCGGTTCGCTAAGGCGAAGACTTCATCCAGCTTGTGCGAGATATAGACCATCCCGACGCCGCGCGCCCGCAGCTTTTCCAGAATCCCGTAAAGCGTTTCGACTTCCGATTCGGTCAAGGCGGCGGTCGGTTCATCGAGAATCAAAATCCGCGCGTCGTGCGACAAAGCCTTCGCAATTTCGACGAGTTGTTGTTGACCGATTCCAAGATTTGCGACCGTCGCCCGCGAATCAATCTTCAAATGCAAATCGTCCAACAAACCTTGCGCGCGGCGACGCAGTTCGTTCCACCGCACGACGCCGAACGTGCGCGGCTCACGTCCCAGAAAGATGTTCTCGCCGACGCTCATCTCTTTGACAAGCGAGAGTTCTTGAAACACGACCGCGACGCCCGCCGCCGATGCCGCCGAGACGTTCGCAAAGCTTTTCACTTCACCGTCAATCACGATGTCGCCGCCGTAACTCCCGTGCGGATAAACGCCGCCCAAGACTTTCATAAGCGTGGACTTGCCCGCTCCGTTCTCACCGACGAGGGCGTGAATTTCGCCTTTATGTAAATCGAACGTCACGCCGTCCAAAGCCTTGACGCCCGGAAAAGTTTTCGTAATCTCACGCATTTCCAACAAAGGCGCGGCACTTGAATTATTCATGGTGTGTTGCTTTTTTAACTTGAGAAACAGTTCTTAAATTTTGAGCGCGGAGCGACATCACAAATCCGAGAAACAGAAAGACCACGCACAAAATCACGTTCAGCGTGTTGATGCCGTGACCGTGCGAATACTGACCGTAAATCATTCCGATATAAATGCCCGACGCGGCAAAGAATAATATCGTCGCCAGATTAAGCATTATTTTGGCATTCATAATTTTGGTTTGTCCTTTCAAACTTATTCGGTTTAAGACACACGTTAGAGCGGTGAACAACATGAGCGTTCTTTACCACTCACATCACAACTTTGTTAGACCTCTTGCAGAAGTCGTCCCGTCAGGGACGTTTGATTTTAGCCCAGCGATTTATCGCTGGGTACAAGATAAGCAACCTGCCGTGTCCCGTAGGGACACTTGAACAGCCGGTCAGTCGTCCCTACAGGACTGGAGAAACCTTCGACATTTCTCCCAGCGATGAATCGCTGGGCTATTATCACGAAGTCCCTACGGGACTTTTGCAAGAAGTTTATTGATTATTCGGTGGACGATTCGCCGCCGGAATGTTGGCGTAAATCTTATCGTAAGTCTGGAAGCCGTCTTTGACGACGGTGGAAACGATGTTGTCGCGGTCAACCGCGATGGGTTCGTGCAAAATCGCGGGAACGTCTTTCATGCCGTTGTTAATGCTGTCATTGGTGGCAAGCGGTTCTTTGCGTGCGAGTTTCATCGCCGCTTCCGCCGCCCCGAAAGCGAGTGGTTGAATCGGTTTGTAAATCGTCATGGTCTGCGTCCCCGCCGCAATGCGCTGCAATCCGGCGAGGTCGGCATCCTGCCCCGTGACGACGGTTTTACCCGTCAAACCTTGCGCCTGAAGTGCCTGCACGACGCCACCCGCCGTGCCGTCATTTGAAACCACGACGGCTTGAATGTTGTTGCTGTTTTGCGTCAAAGCATTTTCGGCCAGCTTCAAGGCTTCGTTCGCCTGCCACTCTTTCGCAAACGGGTCGGCAACGATTTTGATGCGTCCGGCGTCCGTCTCCGGCTTCAAAACATTCATCTGACCTTTACGCAGCAGAATCGCGTTATTGTCGGTCGGCGAACCGCCGATAAGCAGGTAGTTGCCGTTTGGAACTTTATCGAGGGCATAACGGGCTTGCATCTCGCCCATCTTTTCGACCTGATGCGAGGTGTACAAATCTATATCGGCGTTCTTAATCAAACGGTCGTAAGAGATGACCGGCACGCCCTGACGCTTCGCGGCGGCGACGACGTTCGAGAGCGCGTCGCCGTTATGCGGCACGATGACGAGAACATTGACGCCTTGTGTCAAAAGATTTTCGCACTGATTGATTTGGTCGGTATCGCTACCGTTGGCGACGGTGGTTAAGACTTCGCCGCCGAGTTCGCGGACGCGCTGTTCAAACAATTCTTTGTCGCGCTGCCAGCGTTCCTCTTTGAGCGTGTCCATCGAAAAACCGACTTTGATTTTACCGTTCGCCGCCGTCGCCGGAGCGTTGGTGTTGGTTGCGGTGGATGCGCCTTCTTGCGGCGCACCGACGCACGCCGTCAGCACAAGCGCGCATAAAGTGACGAGTAATGTGAAAAGATTATTTCTCAAGTTTGAAGACTCCGTTTCTGGGATTGAAGTTTAGAGCGGGTGTGACAAACAAATCTAATACGACGGTTCGCGTGTTTTGTAAATAGCCAAACGGTCAATCGCTTGGCGTTTGTCCTTGTCCCGTCGCGTGCCGTATCTTAAAGCGTATCGGCGCAAGACCCGTTAGCATCGAAAATAGCATCAAAAAGAAAAGCGATAGGCTTCATCCGTTCGGTTGACAAAGTTATTTATGAATTCGGAATACATACGCAATTTCTCTATCATCGCCCACATTGACCACGGCAAATCAACGCTTGCCGACCGCTTGCTTGAACTCACCGACGCGGTTTCGGCGCGCGACATGGAAGCCCAAGTTTTAGACAACATGGACTTGGAGCGCGAACGCGGCATCACGATTAAGTCACACGCCGTCCGTCTCGACTACACCGCGCAAGACGGCACGCAGTACGTTTTGAATCTCATTGACACGCCCGGTCACGTTGATTTTTCTTACGAAGTCTCGCGTTCGCTCTCGGCGTGCGAAGGCGCGCTGCTTATCGTTGACGCTTCGCAAGGCGTCGAAGCCCAAACCCTCGCCAACACGTACCTTGCGATTGACAACAATTTAGAACTCATCCCCGTCGTCAATAAAATTGATTTGCCCGGCGCGGAACCCGACAAGGCTTTGGAGCAAGTCCGCAACGTCGTCGGTTTAAGCACAGACAACGCCGTACTCGTTTCCGCGAAAACCGGTCTCAACGTCGAACAGGTTTTGGAAGCCATCGTCCGCGACATTCCCGCCCCGAAAGGCGACCCCGCCGCACCGCTCAAAGCCTTGATTTTCGATTCGTGGTACGACTCGTATCGCGGCGTCATAGTGTTGTTCCGCGTAATTGACGGCACGATAAAAGCCGGTATGAAAATTCGTTTTTTCAACACCGGACGCGAATACACGGTGGAAGGCGTCGGCGTCAATCGCCCGCGCCCGACCGCGATTGATAAGTTATCCGTCGGCGAAGTCGGATTTTTCACGGCGGCGATTAAGGAAGTCGCGGACGTGCAAATCGGCGACACCATTACCGAAGCCGCGCGCCCGACGACCGAACCGTTTCCCGGCTTTCAGGAAATCAAGCCGATGGTTTTCGCCGGACTCTATCCCGTCGAAGCCAATCAATACGAGGAGATGCGCGACGCCCTCGACAAGCTTCGTCTCAACGACGCTTCGTTTTTCTATGAACCGGAAAGTTCCGTCGCGCTCGGCTTCGGCTTTCGTTGCGGCTTTCTCGGCTTGCTCCACATGGAAATCGTGCAAGAACGCCTTGAGCGCGAATTTAATCTTGACTTAATTACGACCGCCCCCGGCGTGCGTTATCGCGTCACGACGACCGACGGCGCAACGGCGGAAGTTGATTCACCGTCGAAGATGCCCGAACAGGTTCGCATCACCAAAATCGAAGAGCCCGCGATACGCGCCACGATTCTTACCCGCAGCGATTTCGTCGGCAACATCCTCGCCCTTCTCGACGAAAAGCGCGGCGTCCAAAAAGGCTTCGAGTTCATCGCCGAAGGGCGCGTGATGCTCACTTACGAACTGCCTTTGAATGAAATCGTACTCGATTTTTACGACCGCTTAAAATCAATTTCCAAAGGTTACGCCTCGCTTGATTACACGTTCGTCGGACACTGGGAAAGCGACCTCGTTAAACTCGACATCCTCGTCGCCGGAGAACCCGTTGACGCCCTTTCGCTTATCATCCACCGCGCCAACTCCGAACACAAAGGGCGCATCCTCGCCGAAAAGATGCGCCAACTCATCCCGCGCCAACTCTTTGAAGTCCCGATACAAGCCGCCATCGGCAACAAAATCATTGCCCGCGAAACCGTCCGCGCGATGGGCAAGAACGTCATCGCCAAATGCTACGGCGGCGACATCTCGCGCAAACGCAAACTGCTTGAGAAACAGAAGGAAGGCAAGAAACGCATGAAGCGCGTCGGGCGCGTCGAAATTCCGCAGGAAGCTTTCTTGGCGGTGTTGCGCGTTAATGATTGAGCGAGGAAGCGATGGTCAATTGGTCGCGTTGGATGCCGCAAGATTTTGAGTATGATTTTGCCAATGACAAACTTGCCGCGCATCGCGTCACATTTGAGGAAGCCGTCGAATGTTTCTTCTCTGATTTTGAGGTACGTCGCAACAAATCTTACGCGGACAGATTCCAACTACTCGGAAGAACACGCGGCGGGCGTAAGCTGAAAATCATCTTCCAACTCAAGCCAGACGACGTGGTGAGAATTATTACCGGATGGGAAATATGAACAATCAAATTGTTTCGCAATCGGAAACTGAAATTGACGACACTGTTGCTTCTCAAGCTGACGAAGATTCTATGTGGGAGGCTCCCGTGCGCGTCAACCGCACCGCCAATGCAAAGTTTCCGCTACCGGCAGAGATTGCGGCGCGGGCTTCATTCGTCGCGCGCTTGCACGGCGTAAAGGTTGATGAGTGGTTAATGCGGGTGATTGAAGAGCGCGTTCGCTTTGAAGAATCCGCTTTCGCGGAAATCAAGCGCGACATCACCGAACAACATCCGCGCCGGTGAATAATGCGTCGGGCGCGTCGAGATTCCGCAGGAAGCTTTCTTGGCGGCGTTGAGAGTCAATGATTGAGCATTCATTTTTGGAGCATTAAACATGAGTACCACGCTTGAGCAAACCAAGTTGATGACGGCTGATGAATTGTTCGAGATGCCGGACGACGGCTTTCGTCATGAACTCGTGAGAGGAGAACTTATAAGTATGCCGCCAGCCGGAGGTGAACACGGTGCTGACACGATGAAGCTTGCTGCACCGCTTGCAATGTTCGTTGATGAGCATAATCTCGGCGTGGTCTTCGCCGCTGAAACCGGATTTATTCTTGAAGAGAATCCTGACCTTGTGCGTGCGCCGGACGTTGCATTTATGCGTCATGAACGTATTCCGCCCGAAGGCGTACCGAAAGGATATGTTAAAGGTGCGCCCGACCTCGCCGTCGAAGTTGTCTCGCCACACGACAAGCTTTATGAAGTTGATGAGAAGGTTGACGAGTACCTCGCCGCCGGAACACTCATGGTCTGCATCGTGTATCCGAAACGCCGTACCGTCACCGTTCATCGCCCGAACCATGAACCGCAAATTTTAACCGTCAACGACACGCTCGACTTGAGCGATGTCGTCACGGGCTTCACGCTTTCCGTCAGCAAAATTTTTAGCTAAAGTTCATCGCTTAACGAGTCTATAACTCAAACCACGACCCGAAACACACACCGCTTTATCATCGCCATGAGAAAATCACTTGTCTCGCTGCTCATCGCACTGCTGTTCACATCGCCACTCGCACACGCGCAAAATACAACTGCGCCGTTACCGCAAACTTCAACCAACACCGACGATGATGTTTTACGCATCAACACGAATCTCGTTCAAACCGATGTATCTGTGTTCGACCGCAAAGGTAAATTCGTCGAAGGCTTACAACAAAGCGACTTCGAGTTGAAGGTTGACGGCAAAGCGCAACCGCTCTCGTTCTTTGAGCGTATCGCGTCGCGCGGTGGTGATACGGCGTTCGCTCCGACCGCCGCCAACGCATCCGCCAACGGCGATTCGACGGTGACGCCGGTTGTCGAACCGTCGCGGACGATTACATTCTTCGTGGATGACTTTCACTTGACGCCGCAGACCATTGCACGCTCACGCGCGGTGCTGAAAGATTTCATTGACAAACAGATGACGCCGGGAACTGACGGCATGATTGTCGCCGCGAGCGGCAGCGTCGGTTTTCTCGCGCAACCGACGAGCGATAAAGCCGCCCTCAAAGCCGCCGCACAGCGCATCAAGTATCAATCGCGCGCGGCACTCGACATCCAAAAATGCGAGTTGACGGAATATCAAGCTTTGGCGATTGATAGAGGTGACCGCGACGTGCTGGCTTATGTGAAACAGCAGTTTGCATACAATAATTGCGGCGATGAAAACGTCGTTCGCAGTCGCGCCCGTGTCGTTCGTCGCCAAGCCGCGCTGTTGAATCGCAGCGTTGTTGAAAACCTTGAAGCCGTCGTGCGCTCGCGTCCCGCTTCTTCGACACGGCAAATCGTGTTTTTCATTTCAAGTGGTTTTGCAATTGACAATTCGGAAGGCGATATTAACTATCGCTTGCGTCGCGTCACAGACCAAGCGGCGCGGCGCAACGTCGTGATTTACACGCTTGATGCACGCGGGCTGTCCGTCGGAAATCTTGATGCCAGTACCGACGCGGTTTCCGACATCGCCAACATCAATTCCACCTTTTCACCCAACTACAATTCCCTTGCTGAAGTCAGTCAATCGCAGGAAGTTTTACGCACGCTTGCCGCCGACACGGGCGGACGCGCACTGCTTAACAACAACGGACTTGAAAATCTCGTCGCTAACGTCATCAACGAAACAAGCAGTTATTATCTGCTCGGCTGGCGACCCGAAGTGATTGACGAGCGCACGAATGAACCTAAGTTTCGCCGCATCGAAGTCGGTATCAAAGGACGCTCCGACCTCAAGGTTCGCACGCGACGCGGATTCTTTAATCGTTCGTTGAAGAACGATGCGAATGCCGTCGCCGCTAATTCCGCCGCTCCGCCGACAACGCCGAACGCCGCGCTTAATTCCGCCCTCAACGCTCCGAACGAACGCCCCGATATTCCCGTCGCGCTCTATGGAATTTTTACGAACGATGCCGCGAGCGGCTCGACCGTGACGGCGATGGTGCAGGTTACAAGCGACGGCGTTAATTACGGCGACGCTTCAACATCGAAGACGAATGCAAACAACAATGCCGTCCGTCAGGCAACCGTCAATCTCGCGTGCGTGCTGCTCAATGAGGCGGGCAAAGCCGTGTACAGCGATGGGCGCGATGTGCAACTCACGCAAGCGGCGGAAGCGGGTCAAGCCGAAAATCAATCATCCGGCAAACTCGTCACCGGCTTTACCGCTCCGGTAACTAAACCGGGCTTATATCAATTCCGCGTCGCCGCCCGCGATGCCCTAAGCGGGCGCATCGGCACAAAATTTCAGTGGATAGAAGTCCCGGAAATCAAACCCGGCGCACTCACGTTAAGTTCACTGATTATCGCTGAAAAGATGCGCGCGCAAAGTGCGCCTGCGGCTGACACGCAAGCAACATCCGACTTCACGACGACGCTTGATATTGACCGCACCTTCCGCCGCGCCGCGCGTTTGCAATTACAGGTTTTCATTTACAACGCCGCGCCAAACACATCCACGCGCACTCCCGATGTGACAATGGAATTGCAGGTTACGCGCGCCGGAAAATCCGTGCTGAACGCTCCGGCGCACCCCGTCACGCTCACGGATGCGAAAGACATCTCGCGCATTCCTTACGGTGCTGAAATCCCTCTGGCATCGCTCGCGCCCGGTCTCTACACGTTGCAAGCGACCGCGACCGACCGCACCTCGCGCAAGAGCGTCACACAATCATCCGACTTCGTCGTCAAGTGAATGGTGAATGGTGAATAGTAAATAGTGCAAAAAACCTTGCAGCAACACCTGAAACCGCAAACCTCACACACTCACACCTCAAACCTCAAACCTCAAACCCTACTTATGGCACGAAAAATAAGCTCCATTGCTCCCGGATGGTGGGATTATACAACGCTTGATAGTGAGCTTATAAAAGAAGTTGCGGAGCTTACGCCTGCACAAATGCTGCAACTCTCACGACCTGGGTTTAAGGTGGTGTTTTATGATACACTTGAAGATTTTTACCTGGCCGAGGCACTTGAATATATTACTGCATGGAAGCAATCAACTGCAGATAATCCCGTAGGCATTTGCGGTCCAATTGGCCCAACAGAACAATTGCCGCTGGTTGCCCGTATGGTAAACGAGTTGGAGCTTTCACTTAAATCTGCGCACTTCTGGGGAATGGATGAATGGCTTATTGATGGCAAAGAAGCCTCACCCAATCACCCGCTTTCGTTTGAAA
>JBGTMR010000370.1:0-2305 GCA_041743485.1 Pyrinomonadaceae bacterium | reverse complement strand
AGGCAATCGCAAAGATACACGCTATGGCTGGCTGCGGCTAACGCCCGCATATTCAATGCACCTTGTTTGCGAACTTCTCGATAAGCAAGTTCAGCGTGGCGATAACGTCCTTGACCCTTTCTGCGGTACGGGAACTACGGCACTCGCTTGTGCCGAACGCGGAATCAGTTGCGATACGGTTGATATAAATCCTTTTTTGATTTGGTTGGCTAAAGCCAAAGCACACTCTTATACGAAAAACGAAATTGATGTGTCCAAAGCGACATCTATGCACGTCGCCAAAGCGATTCGGGATGAGCAGGAAACTTCTCAATGGCTGCCGTCCCTACATCAGATTGAGAAGTGGTGGGAGCAACCCGCATTGCTGGCGTTAAGCCGCGCGATGCACAAGATAAAACAACTCGAACCAAGCATGGCAGTAAGTGCCGTTGACTTACTGAAGCTGGCTTTTTGTCGCTTGGCAATCGAGCAAGCCGGTGTGAGTTTTGCTCATCAGTCAATGTCTTTTAAGAAGAAACCGGTTCCGCAGATGTCGGGCTTTGATTCTTCTCAAGTTGATGTCATAGCTTTGAATTGGGAACAGTCAATAGCTTCGATAGCGTCCGCCGCTGCCTCACCGATGCTCAACCATCCAAAAGTTTTGCTGTGCGATGCCCGCTCATTAAGCGCAAAGTTGCCAGCCAACTTTTACTCGTGCGTCATCACGTCGCCGCCTTACCCGAATCGCATGAGTTATATTAGAGAACTTAGACCGTATATGTACTGGCTTGGCTATCTTCAAAATCAACGCGATGCGGGAGAACTTGATTGGCAAGCAATCGGCGGAACGTGGGGATGCGCGACGAGCAACGTCGCAAAGTGGCAGCCGCCGATTAACATTGATGTGCCACACGAAAACTTCGATGAAATCTTGATGCGTGTTGCCGAGCGAAGCCCTGTGTTGTCCCGCTACATTCACAAATACTTTTATGACGTGGTTCATCATTGCCGTGAACTTTTTGGAGTCGTCAGACAAGGCGGAGCAATCAATTACATCATCGGCAACTCTAAGTTTTACGACGTGATGTTACCGTCGCAAGAAATTTACGCAGCAATCTTTGAGAGTTGCGGTTTTGAGCAAATTGACATTCGCACAATTCGCAAACGAACTTCAAAAAAAGAGTTATTCGAGTTTGTAGTTTCTGCGAGAAAACCTTTGAAGATAAGAGACATGAAAGCGATTGTGCTTTAAGTATGATTCCACGCTACACACTCCCGCGCATGGGCGCGCTCTGGTCGGAAGAAAATAAGTTTCAGAAGTGGCTTGAGGTTGAAATCGCCGTCTGCGAAGTTCACGCGGAGATGGGAACGATTCCGCGTGAGGCTTTGAATGAGATAAAGGCGAAGGCGAGTTTCACGGTCGAGCGCATCAACGAAATCGAGAAGACGACCGACCATGATGTGATCGCGTTCACGACGGCACTCGCGGAAAACATCGGTGACGCGGCGCGCTTTGTACATTACGGTTTGACTTCGAGCGATGTCGTTGATACCGCGAACGCTTTGCTTTTACGCGATGCGTGCGCGTTGTTGTTGGAGCAGATTGATAAGCTGTCGGAAGTCTTAAAACGTCGCGCGTTTGAGTTCAAAGACACCGCGCAAATCGGGCGCACGCACGGAGTCCACGCCGAACCGACTTCGCACGGCTTGGTGTGGGCGTTGTGGTTCGACGAGATGCGGCGCAACCGCGAAAGATTAGTTCGCGCGAAAGACGCGATTGCGACGGGGAAAATCAGCGGTGCGGTCGGAGCGTTCGCGCATCTCGCGCCGGAAGTCGAAGAACGTGCGTGCGCGAAGTTGGGATTAAAGCCCGCGCCCGTTTCAACGCAAGTCATACAGCGCGACAATTACGCGGAGTATCTGACGACGCTCGCCATTATCGCCGCGTCTTTAGAGAAGTTTGCGTTGCAGGTTCGTCACTGGCAGCGCACGGAAGTTCGTGAAGCGGAAGAGAAATTTAAGACCGGACAAAAGGGTTCGAGCGCGATGCCGCACAAACGCAATCCGATTTTATCGGAGCGGCTCTGCGGCTTGGCTCGCGTCGTGCGCGGTTATGCGGTCGTGGGTTTGGAGAACGTCGCCCTGTGGCACGAACGCGATATTTCACACTCCGGCGCGGAAAGAGTCGTGCTGCCCGACGCTTCGATTGCGACGGATTACATGCTCGATAAAACCCGTTCCCTGCTCGACAACTTGCAAGTCTATCCGGCGCGCATGATGCACAATCTGAACCTGACGCGCGGACTCGTCTTTAGCGGTCAACTGC
>JBGTMR010000369.1:0-1595 GCA_041743485.1 Pyrinomonadaceae bacterium | reverse complement strand
GCAACCGCCGTAAGCAGCACCAGCACCGCGCACACGGCGGCGCGGGTCATGAAGATTTTTATGCGTAACATCAAGGTTGACCTCCGTTGACTTCGACTGAAATATGAGTGGCGCGACTATGTTCGGCTCGCCCCTGACCGATAAGAAAGATTGCAACTCTAAGAACGGCAGAAGGTTGGAAACAATTTGAACGGACGACGAGAAAAGCAGAAGCGGTTTGGTTTAGAAAAACCGGAGAAACGATGCTTAATTCAGGTCGCGGGTTCGCGCTTGAAAACGATGTGATTTAGTGCGTCTTATCCGTCTTACAGCCTTTACTAAATCGTTTTACTAGATTGGCAAGCGGGTATATAACACAGGCGGGCGGAGGCGGTCAACGGTTTTGTTCGACAGGCGAAGCAATCGCGTCGGACACGGTTTCGGTTTGATTTTGAGAAAGCTGTTTGTGTGTGGCGGGATTTCAAAGTAAGACGCAAAATTTAGTTGCTTCGCTTGTAAAAGGTGTGACAGACTCGCGCGTTATGCGAGCGAAGAACAAAGCCGTCGGCGACCAAATTCAGAACGGGGGCGAAGTGAATCAAACCGTGAGTTTGAAAGAACTGGCGCGGCATCTGAATTTGTCACCGACGACGCTTTCGCTTGTGTTGAACGATGCTCCCGCCTCCGTTTCGATTCCGCAGGAAACGAAAGACCGCATACATCGGGCGGCGCGTGAATTTAATTACCGCCCGAACTTTTTAGCGCGTTCGTTAAGGGCGCAGCGCACGTTCACCGTCGGCGTTTTAGTTCCCGAACTGAGTGACGGATATTCGGCGATGGTGTTGGGCGGGATTGAAGATTTCTTGATTCAGGAAAACTATTTTTACCTTGTCGCCAGTCATCGCCATGACGATGTGTTGCTCGAACAGTATCGCCGCCTGTTATGCGAGCGACGGGTCGAGGGTTTAATCGCGGTTGATACGCTGTGCGGCGGCAAGGATTCTCCGCTGCCCGTCGTCACGGTATCGGGACACGCGGGGGCGAAAGAGGTCACGAATGTCGCGCTTGACCATACACGCGCGGCAATCGTCGCCATCGAACATTTGAAAACTTTGGGACACACGCGCATCGCTTTTATTAAGGGGCAGGATTTCAGTTCGGACACGGAAGTTCGCTTCGCGGCGATACGGCACGCGATGAAAAGTTTCGATTTGCGAATTGATGAAAAACTTGTCGCGCAGCTTGAAGGCAATTCGCCGTCGCCGGAATTGGGTTATGTAGCGACGCGAAAACTCTTGGCGACAAAGCATAACTTCACCGCCCTGTTCGCGTTTAACGACGTGTCGGCGACGGGAGCAATACGGGCTTTGCAGGAAGCGGGCAAGAATGTTCCCGAAGATGTCTCGGTCATCGGCTTCGACGATGTGTACAGCGCGGCGTTTCAGAATCCGCCTTTGACGACGGTGCGCCAACCCTTGCGCGAAATGGGAAAACTCGCCGCCGAAACTTTGTTGAAACGCTTGAGCGCGGGGCGTGATACGGAAAGCCCGCGACTCTTGACCGTGCAGCCCGAACTCATCGTGCGCGAATCAACCGCGACGTGTTCAAGTTGAAAG
>JBGTMR010000368.1:0-15036 GCA_041743485.1 Pyrinomonadaceae bacterium | reverse complement strand
ACGTGCGAGTTGCGGCGCGGGATGTTCAAACTCAAACTCCTTCAAACGTCGAACAAGCATCATCAACTTTTACGCTCGATGCGAGTCAGCGCGCGGCGGCTGAAAGTTCGCACACGCCTTTGCTAGTCGTCGCCGGTCCCGGCACGGGCAAGACAAGCGCGCTCATCGGGCGCGTGCTTCATTTAATCGAAACGGGCGCGAGTCCGAGTTCGATTCTCGCCCTGACGTTCTCGAATAAAGCCGCCGAAGAACTGCGCGAGCGCGTACAGGTTTATGCACCGCAAGCCGCCCCGCAAATTGAGGCTGAGACGTTTCATTCGTTCGGATTGGAGATGTTGCGCCGTTACTGGCAGCAAGCAAATCTCAATGCCGACCCGACGATTCTCGATCCGGTTGACGCGCTTTTTATCCTCGAACGTCACCTGCCGGAATTAGGGTTAGACCACTACCAAAACATCGTCGAGCCGACGACGCATCTGGCTTCGATTCTATCGGCAATCTCGCGTGCGAAAGATGAACTTTGCAAGCCTTCGCGCTACGTCGAACTCGCGCAGCGGATGCTTGATAAAGCGCGCGCAGAGAATGACAAAGACGCTTTGCGACAGGCTGAACGCGCCATGGAAGTCGGGCGCGTGTACGAGTTTTATCAAAGCTACTTAGAGCGCGAACGGCTGCTTGATTTCGGTGATTTGATTGCGCGAACCGTGCGCTTGCTCCGTGAGTCGCCGCAGGTTTGCGATGAGGTGCGGGGTAAATACCGTCATGTTCTGGTTGACGAATATCAGGACACGAATCGCGCGTGCGGCATGTTGTTGCGGTTGTTGACAAACGACGGCGCGGGGTTGTGGGTTGTGGGCGACATACGGCAAGCGATTTATCGTTGGCGCGGCGCGAATCCTCTGCAAGTCAAATACTTTAAGTATGACTTTCCCGGCGGACGGGTCTTGCCGCTCGCGGTCAACTATCGCTCGCTGCCTTCCGTCGTCGAAGCCGTTTCGACGTTCGCCGCGAAGATGAGTGTTACGGCGTCAGATGATAACGAAGCGACACGCAACCAAGCCGCGCCGCACGCTTTCGCAAACTGGAAACCGCATCGTCAACATGCGTCACTAGCGAGCAATGCGGCGAGCAACGCGGCAAATGAAGCGACTAACAGCCCGACCAACAAACTCGCGTTTTCGATTGCGACCGATGCCGCAACGGAAGCGCGCGGCATTGCCAATCTTATCAAAGCGCGTCACGCACAGGGCGCGACGTTCAAATCAAACGCCGTCATCTGTCGCACACATTCACAACTCGCGCGCATTGCCAAAGTATTAGAAACTGAAAACATCCCCGCGCTTTACTTGGGCGACATCTTCGAGCGCGCGGAGGTACGCGACCTGCTCGCCTTCGTCGCTCTCGCGTGTGAACCTTCGGGGCGCACGCTGCTTCGCGTCGCGCGCTTTCCCGAATACAACATCCCGCTCGCCCGCGTCCGCGAGGTGTTCAAAGCGGCGCGCGAAGCCGAGACCGAATTTCCCGCCGCTCTCATCAACCGTCATCAAAGCGATGACGCGCCGTCGGATTCAAACGATGAAGCTTTAACCGTACTTACCGCGCATCTCGCGCGCACCGCGCACATCGCTTCGACGTGGAAACTGCTCACGCATTATCTGTTCATACACGGCGGTTATCTCACGTCACTGCTCTCCGATACGACGATTGCCGGAGCAAACAAGCGTTTGGCGGTTTATCAACTTTTACAATTCGTTTACACGCAACAAGAGCGCGCTATGACAACGACACGCGACGCGGATGCGCGGAGCGCGCTCTTGAAATACATACGTCGTTTGATGATGTTCGCGGAAGACAAATCTTTGCGTCAACTTCCGGCTGCCGCCGCCAATCTCGATGGGGTGCATCTCGTCACGGTTCACGCCGCGAAGGGTTTGGAGTGGGATGCTGTGTATCTTCCCACTCTCGGCAAAGGGCATTTTCCGCATCGTCGTCAAGCCGATTTATGCCCGCCGCCTGCCGGGATGATTGAGACTTTTTCCGATGTTGAAGATTTAACGCTCGCGCACACGGAAGAAGAAGAATGCCTGTTTTTCGTCGCTCTTTCGCGGGCGCGTGACCGGCTTCATCTTTCGCGCGCCGCCACTTACGGCGCGACCAACAGCAACGCATCAGAGTTTCTCGAACACCTCGCCGCGCAACTTTCGCACGACGCAAACGGCGCGGCGACGTGGTTCGATGCGGAAGAACCAAAGCCCGCGACGATTAAAACCAACGCTTCATCTTTAACCAACCACGCGCCTCGCTTTACCGAACGCGCCCTTGCCAACTACCGAAAATGCCCGCGCAAATACTTTTACGAAAACGTCTTTTACCTCAAAGGCAAAGGCGGCGAATCGGCTTATCTAAAATTTCATAACTGCGTTTATGAGGTTTTAAGGTGGCTGGCTGATGCACACGCGGCGAAGCAATTTAATGACATCGAACATCTCTTACGACTCGCCGAAACGCATCTCGAAAGCGTGTGGCGCGAACGCGGCGCAACCGCTCACATTTACGAATCGCTGTATCTCGAACAAGCCCGTTTGATGATCCGGCGAGCCGTGCGCCGCATCCCCGCCACACGCGGCAAAACGCTTAAACGAGATTGGGTAATCACGCGCCCGCACGCCCTCATCTCCGTCACGCTCGACCACATCGAACTCATCGAAGACAACGGCGAGACAACGCTTGTCATTCAACACACGCGAACGGGTCGCCCGCTTTCTTCCAAGCCGCCCGACGATTCCCTTTACGGTCTTTACTACACGCTTGCCGCCGAACACTTTCCCCTCGCCCGCGTATGCATTCAGGTTGTATATCTTTCGACGGATGAAACGATTGAACTCGACTTGAAACCGCGCACCGTCGCCACACGCACAGGGCATTACGACGCGGCGATTGATTCGATTCTCGCAAGGGATTTTCCGCACACTCCCGCCGAACACTTGTGCAGCGCGTGCGCTCACCTGTTCACCTGCCCGAAAGCCGAAGAATAGATTGCGGTAGAAAATAATTTCATCAATCGTTTCCGGTTCTCGCCTGCGGTCGCTATTTACCTTCACAGATAGCCTGAAGGAGAACAACTGATGAAACGACATCCCCGCACCCACACCGCCACGACACAAAGAACATTCAAAGACATTCTCGCCGGAGTCGCCACGCCCAACGCCGAATGCATACTCAAACGCGCCCTTGCCGCCAACCGTCTCGCTAAATCCGCAACGAGCGGCGATATGCGACGCGGCGCATATAAAGTTAAAACCGACGCGCTGCTAAATCTGCGCCGTCATTTTCCGGCGCAAGTGCGCGTTCGTGAAGATACGATGCTGCCCCTGTTTTTGCTTGTCGAATACACCTCGCCGTACTCCAACAGGCGTAGCGCGATGCACGCTCCCATCGAGATTTTCAATTCATAACTTCACAAGAAAGGTTTGCGAAACAGATGTTTGATTCGCGTGTGATTACGATTGATTGCGAAACGCTTCCCGCTAAAGATGAATTATCGCAACTCTGCTCCGCGTCGCCCGTTGCGCTTGATGAAGCAACCGACGGACAACAAATAACAATCGAGGAACGTTGCAAACAAAGCGCGCTTGACGGGGCTTCAGGTCGCTTGTTGTGCATCGGTTTTATAGATGAACGCGGCACACAAAAACCTTTGCGCGGTGTGATTGGTTGGAATCATCAAGTACACGGTTTCGAGTCCAATGAAGCCACGCTGCTCGCGGATTTCTGGGAACTGATGCGCGGCTTTCGCGTCGAGCGCGACCGCATCGTCGGACACAACATATTAGGCTTCGATTTGCCGTTTATTTATCAACGCTCGATTATCTGCGGCGTGCGTCCAACTGTTGATTTGCCGTTTAATCGTTACCGCAATCTGCCCGTTTATGACACGCTGTGTGAATGGACGAAGTGGGATTTCCGGCGCAAAATCTCACTCGAAACCCTTGCCCGCGCCCTCAACTTACCGTCGCCAAAAACCACCGATGCCAACGGTTCGCGCGTCGCGCATCTCTACCGCGAAGGCAGCTTTCAAGCGATTCATGATTACTGCTTGCGCGATGTCGAAACGACGCGCGAAATTTACCGTCGCTTAACTTTCGCCGCCCGCCCACCCGCGTGCGCCCCAAGTCTGCGAATCGGATTTCGCCACTCCGAAATAAAACAGCTTTCCGCCAGTCTCGCTTCCGAACCCGCTGATTATTTAACCCCGTTGCCTGCCGAACACTAAACCCGAATGTAAGCTTCTGCAAATTCAACTTCATCACCTGCCAAGTCCTGATGAATTACCTTGTATTTGGTAGTCGCTGCGGTCACTGGAAGCGATTTGTACATTTTCTTCACGCTGACAGTTCAGCAGCAATGGTCAGGATAGCTGAGTCCATCGTTGTTGCTCCTTGTGTGAGAATCAGATTATTTCGAGACATTGGACAGTGGCACACATCGCCATTAACGAATCAATGAGGACAACGATACTCTATGAGAGGACTAGCGATGACATCGGCATTGATGAAATCGAACGGATAATAATTTAGAGCGCGTAAATATCCGTTTCATCCGTCGGTTCAACTAACACCGCAGGCTTTATTTCATCCGGGTATTGGTATTCATTGAGAAGCGTTTCGTCGCCAAGATGCGGAGTAACCCTGCGCGACTGTAAATCGAAGACGATGACAAACACATCACCCGCCTCCCCGCCGCGTTGTCTGACAAATGAACCGAAGCCCCACGCGCTTGAGTTTCTGGCGACAAAGGTATTGAGGAAAGACCCGTTCACATTGACGAGTTGAAATTCGCCCTGTATGTAATGGGAAAGTGCCACCGGAATACTGCATACACCGTTGAGCGCGATACTCTGTGATAGTTTGAAGCCGAGCCATAATCTTCCATCGGGCAGCCAGCCGTAATCTTTCAAAACTCTGCTGTGTGTTCGTCTTGGAATCATCGCCTCTATCACACCCGGTTCAACGTCCGCGCCGCGCAAGCCATACACCCCGCGCGCATGACGCACGATAATCGCTGAATTATCTAAATAAACGAAGAACGTCGTGCGGTTCATGCCGCGAGCCAGACATGCCCGCTCAAAATCTTCGCGCACCATAATCGAATCGTGTGCTTGTAAAATCTCGTGCATTATCGTTTCGGCTTCTCCCATCACGCCAAGGGTTTCTGGTAACTTCATCGCCGTCACCCTGCCCTCATCATCAACTACGCACCACCCCACACGACGACACATTTCCGCCAACACACGTTGCGGCGGAGCAAAGCCCTCCATGCGATAGTGACGGCGTATTCCAGAGCGTAATTCCCCGAGACGAACATCCGAAGCGACACGCAAGATTTTAGCGACGCGGTTCAGTACACGATTGCGCTTGACATCTTTTAACCAAAACCATCCGCCCGCTTCGTCGAGCCACTCGAAATCGTCTTGTCCGGTAATTAAATGTGTAGCAACGGTTTCCGGCAACGATAAGTGAGGCGACGCTTGCGCGCAGGTGTCGTCAATCGTTGCTGCGCCCCAGTGTTCAATTTTGCGGCGGGCGGCGGTGATGATTTTCCGGGCGGCGGCATTTGTCTCGGAAGCGTTCCCACCGGAAGCGATGACGAGTTTTCGTTCGCCAACGTCTTCAAGCATGAACGGGACTTCGCGTTGAAAAAGAATTGCCGCATCCGCCAAACTCTCGATGTCGAAAGCAGTGTCCGTAATGCCGGATGCTCGCAGTTTTTCCGAAAGTTCGACGGTGAGGGCGGGCAGGTTGGCAGAAATGAAATCAAGCGCGGCATCAAGGCGCGGCGCAAATGCTTTCTCTTTTCCGAAACCTATCATCGCTCTGTTGCAAATCTGGCGCACACGCTCGCGCGTCATGTTGTGATTGACGGCGATTGACTCAAGGGTTTGTGCCGCGCGCCCATTAAATCCATGACGGCGAATATAAATCTCGCGGTTGCGTTCGTTCTTAACGTGTGCGACAAACGATGCGAGTTCCTGTTCCAAACTCATGCTTGAAGCGGCGACGATACGCGCCCGTAATTCCTTAATCCGCGCGCTGGTATCAAGCGGGCGAACTTCGGCTTCGATGTTGGAGAGAATGCGTGCGGCGACTTCCCGCGCGTTAGCCGCTTCCGTCGAAATACGCGCCAGATAAACGCCTAACCGCGCATCATGCGGCATGATTTTATCGGCGAAAGGCGTGGCTTCCAACAAGCGCGCTTCTGCCATTAAAGTTTCTAATGCGGCGCGGAATGATTCTTGTGCTTCAACTGAATTGATGAAAAACGGTTTGAGATTGATGAGCAAATCTTGCAATGAACCCCTGCCAAAGTTTTTCAAGCACAGCAGTTCATCCAAACTTCTTCCGCTTAACCTCTCCGGTTGCCGGACGAATCCGGCGTGCCGTAAAGCGTTGTACGTTCGCAGGCGCAAACCCAGCGAGTGCAACATCAATCCGGCGGGGACGGGCGGAAGGATTTTGCTTCGCACACGCAACGGCAAAGGCAAGCGTCGTTCACAATGTTCAACGATAATTGTGATGTCGGCATCGCTTATCGTTTCGTTACCGTCGAAGTTATCAATCTCATCCTCATTGCACGCAGATTCACCAATCACAGGATTGCTTGCCCAATCATCTCTTAACGATTCGAGTGTAACGAGTAAATCAATAAGAGATTTGACACCGAAATTTCGCGTCGCAAATAAACGATTGATGGTGAGGCGTGCGAAGGTTGAAAGATCTTCCTCAAGACCAAGCGTGATAAGACAATTGACGGTGCGAACTTCGAGCGGCAGATGATGAAGCCGGATGTGCGCGGGCAAGGCGGGCAAACGATGATGTCCTAAACGGCGACGAATGTTCAATGCTTCGCGGCGCGCGTGCTGTATTACTTCTTCGCTGAGAGATTCGCACTGCGCGTGCGTGTAGTGTTGCCAGACCGATTCACCTAAATCGCGTAAATGAGCGGGAAGGAAATCGCGTAGCAACGTCGGAGACAAACGCTGACCGAAACGAGGATAGTTTTCAATCATCTTCGCCACCGCTTTCAAATTCAAAACAACTCAGCCTTTGCCTTGTTCGGCGTAAAGCGATGCGCCGCGCCGTGCGACGCGATTTAAGGTTTCGCGGATGTCGAAAATCGGGTCGGAGGGGTCAATGTATTCATCACGCGCCGCGAGTTCGGAAGCAAGAGCAATCGCGTATTCCGAGAACGCGACTTCATACGCCAGACGCCGAAACACCGGGTCTTGCACCGCGCGCGAACCCTTTGCGGCGACAAGCTGCGCGTGGTCGAGATTGATGTAAATCGTGCGCTCATCTCGAACATATTTGGCACGGTGGTCTTCCGCGCCCAAGTTGCCGAACTTAACGTCGAAGCCACCCGCGTTGCGTTGCTTGTTGCTCGCCTCGCGCGGTCTTCCCTGCTTCGGAGATTCCGGGTTATCGGTGATAGCGACGATGGGCGCGAGCGTGCGCACTTCGGCTCCTTCTCCGATGCGCGGTATGTCGAGCGTCACGCCTTCGCCGCCGGTGGGAGCGATGACTTCGGCGGGAAGTTCGTTTCCGAAAATCAAATCATCGCTGTCTGCCACGGGTTCGGGTTTAAGAAGCAAGTCTGCACCGCCACGAGCGCGGGCGCGGGCGAGCGCGACGCGCTGGCGAAATTGATTGAAATCTTCATTGATAACACTGGCGATTTCGGCAGCTTCGGCAGCGAGTTTGCGCGTCTCCTCATCGTTGCGGCGGCGACGTTCGCGCTCTCCAAGTTCGCGCCGGACTTGTTCGATGTGAACGCCGATGAAAGCGTGAATTGTCCGTACAAGCTCGTTATTCGGATTGAGGCGCATTGAGCGGCTGACATCAAACGGCGTGATCGGTGCGCGGTCTTCATCGAGCGCGGGAACATCTATTTCGCCGAAAATGTAGTTCGCCATTTCCCTGCCTTCGCTGCCCGCCAGCGTCGTCTCATGCCATACGCCTTTCGAGAAAATGCCGATGCCGCGCGTCGCTTCGTCAAGCGGTGCTTTCGATACTTTCAATGTAAGTTCCGTCTCGCCTAATGCGTCACGCACTGCGCCTTCCGGTTTGAAACGGCGCGTTTCGGCGACGGCAGGCTCGGCATATTCGCACTCATGATTATTAACGAACACGACGGCGTTCTTTGACCAACGCGCGAGATGTCGTTCGATATAGGCGATAACTCCGGATTGGTCAAGCGACCGAAGATGTATATTTTCAATTTCGATGTGCGTGCCGTTGGGCAGATTAACAGGCGTTTCTCGTTCGATGACTTCAACCGGAATCGGCTGCTCGGAATTCATGATTTCGATTTTTGCACGCGACAGCGCGACTTGTGAACGCAAGTTGTTTCGCACCGTTGTGACACGCAATGTGTCAGCGATGCCGAACGCGGCGGATTTGCCCGTGCCGAATCTGCCGCGCCCGGCTTGTCCGGCGAGACGGTCTTGATTCGTGCCGTGCATCACGAAAAAGTTCTGCAAATCCGCCCAGCTCATACCGCGCCCGTTGTCGGTAATCGTCAACCGTTTGCGACGATTATCAAGTGTCACGCGCACCGTCGGATTCGTGTTCGCGTCAACATATTGCAAGCCGTTTGAAACATATTCCCAGACGACGAGTTTGTCGGTTTTGAATAACCCCGCGCTTTGCAAAAGGTCACGCGCAACGTGGCTTTTGACGAATAGCTGAGTTGCTTCTTCGGTTGAGGATGTAGAAGGTTGAGACGTGGCGGCAAGGATGTGGTGGGTCATATTTTTTTAGCAATTGACTTATGGCGAACACGCGATGAGGGTTTGGATTTGGTGGCGGATAATGGTTGCGGTTCGGATTTACGCACCATCGTGGCGAGCGTGCTGGCGACGCGAAGCAACTCCGTATCATCTTCGCCGATAGCATTCAACACGCGCGTGATTTTGCGTTCGCGCATGGTATCAGCGACGTATTCATCAAGCCGAAAGAAGGTTTCCGCTTCATGGCGCGTCACGCCGTCAATGCCGCTTATTTGAAGTTTCAAGAACACATCGGAAGTCAACAATCGTTCACGCTCGCGTGTTTGCCGTTGCCGCTCAAGCGGGTTGACGCGCTTGCGAATTGGAAGCGGCGCGTTGGAAACAATCGTAAAAAATCTGCCTTCAACTTTGCGGGCGCGTTCGAGTCCGGCGGCGGTCAGCGACCAGCCAGTGCGCCCCGAACCGTTGACAAGATTACCGTGCTTGATTTTCTTTGCATCGGAAAGAAACGTGCGGACGTTTTCGATGTTGATTTGTTGCGGATATTTGCGCCACGCAAATCTTCCCGGCGCGAGTTCATTAGCTTTAACCGCGATGTCTTCCATATCTACGACATGTTCACCCCCGCCGATTAGCAGCACGGTGAGCAAGATAATTTCGATATTGGTGAACTTCTCTGCTCCCGGCAGTGACTTTGGTTTCTTCACATTCATATCAATAGGTTTTATCGCACAAAACCGGAAACGGCTTGCTTGGTTATCGCAGGAACGCCTCGCTGCAAATGATATGCGGTGAGTTTGTCTCTTCAGATTGTTGGCGGCGGTCAGCGAACGAACTCATGTTATGCGTATGGTAGAGATGCGCGAGGCTTTTGAGTAACCCTTTGCCGGTGACGGTATTGCGACGTAATAGATTCAATTCGCGCGATAGGGCGGTCGTGATGGAATTGCGGAAAGCCGATTCGAGGATGTTGATTTGTCCTTTGGCATCATCGTCGTTCGTTGCGGCAAAGAGCGGACGAAGTTCGCGTAAAACATATTTCTGCCCCTGCGTTAGCGAGAGCGTGTGTTCGCGTTCGGCTTGGCGGTGTTTGGCTTCCTCAGCGAAGCGGCGGCTGATGCGCGTGACAAGTTTGTTATAGCCTTCGGGCAGTTTTTCACTTGCTATATCCGGTGAGCATTTGAGCCAACCGAGAATGCGTGGTACGTCGCGCGTGATGATGTCGCCCTGCTCGTCGAGCAGGAAAAGCTGCTGGTAACGCCCCGCTTGACAGAAGACGAACGCGCCTTGCTGCGTCGAGATTTGCGCGGCGCGGATGCCGTCGCGCAAAGAGGTGATGCGTTCGTATTCCGCCGGATTTTCGCGTCGCAAATTACGCAGAATTTCTTCGGCTTCATTCAAATCTAAATACTCATCTTCATCTTCAAAGAGACTTAACTGCCCGCCCTGTTTTTCGTAGATGGCGTACATCGCTTCTTCGTTAAGCGATTCGGTGCGGTCTAAAATCGCGGCGTCTTCACCGATGGTATCGTGGATTTCTTGTATGCGACGGTTGAGTTTTTCGCGCAGTCCGAGATTCTTTTCAATTCCTATTTCCGGCAAAAAGTTAAAGCCGTGAACCGTATCATGCTGGGAGCCGATGCGGTCAATGCGTCCGAAGCGTTGAATCAAACGCACGGGATTCCAGTGCAAATCGTAATTGATGATGATGTTGCCGTCTTGCAGATTTAAGCCTTCTGATAAAACGTCCGTCGTGATGACGGTGTTGAGTTGGGATTCGCCGGAAGTAGGCACATATTCAGGATTCGCGCGCGGGGCGAAGCGTCCGGCGACGCGCGACTTTTTCTTGCCGCTGCTGAAGACGACATCAATGTCGTCGCGCTCGTCGTTCGGGTTGAGGTTGTCGTAAAGGTAGCGCGCGGTATCGGCATACTGCGTGAAGATAAGTTGCTTGACTCCGACGAGCGGAGCGGCGGTGAGTCGTTTCTTCAGCGTTTGTAGCTTAGTATCTTGCGCGGGCGTGATGGGTTCGACGAGCGTTAATATCGTGCGGAGAATGTCAGTGTCGTGTTCGATGTGCGTGAGGAGTTTATCAACGTGAAAATCTTCCGCTTTGTACTTGCCGGAAACCGCTTCGAGAGCGCGCACTAAATCCGATTCTTCGGCATCGTTCGGTTCATAGAGTATCGCTTGCGCTTCCTCACCGGCGGGGATAATTCCCTCTCTGAGTGCCGCCGCGAAAAGTTCGTGCGCCCGGTGCAGACGGCGCACGGTTTCCTTGAAAGCATAGACGCTCGACTCGAAGCGTTTGAACAACAACACGCGAATTAAGCCGCGCAAGTTCGCTCCGGCGCGATGCAGACTCGCATACGACTCTTGTTTCCGCTTGTCGGTTTTGAGGTAGTGCCACAGCCCGTAACGCGCGTAGGTCAGTTCACCCGTTAATCGCTTGAGCGTTGCTTTGTCAGATTTCGGCGCGGGTTTTGCTTTGCCGGTCGGTTGCTCCGCTTTGCCGAGATAGTCGCGCAGTATTTGGTATATGCCGCTGTAAGTGTCTTCGATGCTGTATTCGATGGTTTCAAGTTCACGCTTCGGAAAGAATTGATGCTTGCCGCCGACGATGACATACGCTTGCCGCTTGCCGCTCGTGTAGTCGCCGAAGCGCGATGGGTCAAGCGGTTGGTTAGTCGCAGAATCGTAGCCGTACCAGCGCAAAATGTGATTGCGCGTGCGGCGCACGAGGATGTTGGCGAGCAAGGCAGGCAAGGCGCGTTCGCCTTGTTCAATCATGCGAAAGTAGTTTTTCAGGTGTGGCGGGTCAACAGGTAAATCTGTAGTTTCTTCTTGGTGGAAAAGTTTAATTTGGTGATACACATCCCACGCCGATTTGTTGCGCGGTGTGGCGGTTAGCAAACAGCAGTGTCTTCCGGTTGAAAGGAAACTCTGCACGAGTTTGTAACGCTGCGTATCGGAGTGGCGTAGGTTGTGGCTTTCATCAATCAGGACGAAATCGCGGTCTGGATATTTATTAAGCAGTGCGTTGAAACTCGCCACGTCACTGCTGCCGTCGCCGTTACCGCCGTTGTTTGATTTGGTGCTGTGCAATGAACCTTCGCGCAGGTAGCCCATCGAAAGAACGCGCGCGTTCAAAGCATAAACCTCGTTATAGCGTTCCCACATCTCGACGAGCGGCGCGGGACAGATGATGAGTGGGCGGGCGTGCTGCGTGCGCTCGAAGTGTTTGACGATTGCCGCCCCGATGAACGACTTACCTAAGCCGACGACATCAGCGACGAACGCGCCGCCGTAGTCGCGTATAATCTGCACAGCCTGACGCACCGCGACTTTTTGGAAATCCGCGAGTCTGGTCGTTATTTCGTCATCCCACAGAACCTCCGCATCGTCTTCGCCTTCGAGCCTATCCTTAACAAGTGTGTACAGCGTTTTCATGTACACGTCGTAAGGACGCACGGGTGCGGCTGCCCACGAAGATTTCATTTCCTGCATTAACGCCTCGTCGAACTCTTCCGACTCATCCCACAATTCCGCAAACCAACCCGAAAGCGCAGCGTGATTGCCGTCGCCATGCACAATGACGTTGAGTTCCGTATTGTGGCTTAAACCTGAGAGCGTAAAGTTTGACGAACCCGTGATGGCGATTCCCTTTTCATATCGCCCGTCTTGCTTGTAATCGAAAATGTACGCCTTCGCGTGCAAACGTCCTTTCGTATAGACGCGCACCTTCAAGCGTCCTTCCTCAATCATACGCGCCAATACACCGACGAGTTTTTCGGCTTCGTCCGTCTGCTCCATCAGTTCGATACCGGAGCGCACGTTCTCCGCCGCGTCCGCGACCATGCGGCGCGCGTCCGTGCGTTTCGGATAGCTTTGGGCTTCCACCGTCTCGCCCGCTAAGTCCAAGCGACGATAGCCTTCGGCAATCTGTTCGAGCGTCTCGCGGTTGGTCGTGTTGCCGATAAGCAGACGCAACTCGCGCACATCGTCGAGATAATCGGCGATTGATTCCAAGCCGGAGAGAAAGAAATAACCGATAGCGAAACGCGCCGCTTCGGTTGAAGGCAAGATGCGGTTGATGTGGTCAACAAGTCGTTCGCTACGATTGTCTATGATGTCGTTGGTGGGCATATATGATTGACGCGAGGAGCGACTAAGGCGTAAGCAATCTAACGAAGCCTTCCTGCTCGAAATGCTTATCCGTCGTCAACGCATCGGTGATGCCCCGCTCGCGCATCAACACGAAACTAACGGCATCGCACAGCGAATAAGTCTTATCAAGCCGCGCTTGCAGCAAATCCAATGCTTGACGGTGCAGGGTTTCATCAATCCAGACAACCGCGACATTCAAGCTATCAAGTAGCGACGAACTGAAAGCCAGCGACGCTTGACGAGACAGGTTGCGCGCGTGAGCCAAGGCGACGAACTCATCCAGCACATAGTTGTGCGTCAAGCGTTCTGTCGCCGAAGCGTAAAGCTGTTTGGCTTCTGCGTGCTGCGGTTCATCACGATGAACAAGACAAAACAAGCCGGAAGTATCAAGCAGCATCAATCGTCTTCCTCGTGCGTTGCGCCATACTCTCTGGCAAGGTCTCTGTCAATGCTCTCGTTATCCGCGCCTGTCGGATGCCCCAAACTAATTGAGCCGAAAAGTTCTTCGAGCGTTCCATTCTTAGTTCGGGCGTTTGTCTCGTCAGTGTTGGGCGAAGGCTTCGGCACGTTTCGGGCGAGACGTTCAACGACAATCTCCTCCGGCGTGCGCCCCTGCTTCAAAGCCGTTTCAACAAGCGGGCGGAAAACTTCATCCGGCAGAGTGATTGTTAATTTGTGTTCCATTGTTTTGAACTCCTTGATTCCTTGCCGCCGCAATTATACGAGACGATGCTTAGAGCGTGTTTGAAAGTCAGGGACGCTTCGACAATAGCCCAGCGATTCATCGCCGGGTGTTAGCGTACACATCAATGGCGAGTCCCGTCAGGGACGACTGAAGGGCGGCATCAGCCGTCCCTAACGGGACTACATCGGTTTTTCGTCCTTATCCCCAGCGATAAATCGCTGGGCTATTGTCGAGATGTCCCTGACGGGACACAGACCTTTTAGACACGCTTTGAGGCGATAACTTTAACATTGACGTGCCTATCTATTACGCTTCTTCAAAATCCGGCACGCCTTGCGTTCGCTCAACCGCTTCAAGCTGCTTACTCACGCGGTCTTTCAGTTTGAGGCTTGAGGCTTTCTCTATTCTATCTTCAACAAGTCGGACGACCGCTTCATAAACTGCTTCTCGCTCGCCCTTCGTCAAGCGAATCGCATCGAAAATTATGTCGTCCAATTCTTTTCGGTCTGGTAGTGGTCTAAACATAAATGCGCCATCCTCATTTTCGGATAAACCATATTCTTTATCTACGCTTTGAATACTTCTACTTTTAATCTTCCGATATGCTTGCTCTAACTCTTGGCTTTCAACCACGGGTATCTGCATCGCCAAGAAGTCAGCCATGAAAAAATCCAAGACACCTTGACCCAGAGTTTTATTCCCTAATGTTTCTAAGAAAAGTGCGACGAGTGTTGAGTTCAAGAAAGCGACTAACTGTGGAAGTTCCCCCTGCCTAAGATGAAGGCGATAGAATCTAAGAGAAAGGTATCCTTTAGGGTTTGAGTAAATCGCAAATGAGTTGTTGAAGCTGCGAGGCACAAGCACCTTCGCGCTTGAGGTCATTTGATTGGTAGGCTTAAACCAAGGGCTTTGTGACTTGGTTACTGAACGAAGTTGATAACCCTGTTCTTCACCCCATGCGATATATTTTTTTAGACGCGCACTTGGCTTTTCTTTAACGACCAAGCAGTAAGCATCGTAACCTTCAATCTCGATTTTCTTATTGCTTTTAGTGTAATCCTTTATCAGAGGCTCTAAAAACTTTCCTTCAATTTCACCGGCGAAGGAAATACCTTTACTTAATGTGATGTTGTCGTTCACGACGTAATAATTACCGCCTGATAGTTTCTCAACTTTGTTTGGGATGAAGAAGCCATCTGCCCCACCAGTGTTAAGGTAGCGTTCACCTCTGAAATATTCAGAAAGGGATTTGGTAATTGATTTTCCTTTCTCCATGACCGTCCAATAAATGTCCGGCGCGCGAAGATACTTGCCGCCCCATTTGTTGCCGATATAAATAGCAGGCTTGTATGAGGTGCTTGCTTGCTTGCTTGCTTGCTTGCTTGCTTGCTTGCTTGCT